>JAPPLF010000061.1 GCA_028874215.1 Acidobacteriota bacterium | reverse complement strand
CA
The DNA here is from genome assembly GCA_028874215.1 of Acidobacteriota bacterium. Lineage (NCBI taxonomy): Bacteria > Pseudomonadati > Acidobacteriota > Acidobacteriota bacterium. The sequence goes on along the minus strand of JAPPLF010000061.1, from coordinate 237,604 downwards.
AGGTCTGGCGGTAGACTCCGGCGCCGCCTCCGACGAAGACTTCTTTGTCACCTTGAGCCAAGCGGAGGGCGTCTTCCAGGGAGGCCGCCACCTGGACTCCCGCGGGCGCATAGGAACGCCGTCCGGTGAGCACGATGGAGATCCGGCCCGGCAACGGCCTGCCGATGGACTCGAATGTCTTTCTCCCCATGATCAGATGGTGGCCCATGGTGAGCCGTTTGAATCGCCGCCAGTCGGCGGGCAACCGCCACGGCAACCGGTTGTCGCGGCCGATGACGCGGTTCCGGGCCATGGCCGCGATGATGGACAGCCTCATACCGATATGGGTGCCCTGATGTGGGGATGGGGATCGTAGGCTTCCAGCACGAAGTCTTCGTACCGGAAGTCGAATATCGAAGTGATTCGGGGATTCAGGAGAATGCGGGGCAATGGCCGGGGCCGGCGGGAGAGCTGCAGGCGCGCCTGATCCAGGTGATTCAGATAAAGGTGCGCATCCCCGAAGGTATGGATGAACTCTCCCGGTTCCAGTCCGCAGACCTGGGCCATCATCCGGGTCAGCAGGGCGTAGCTGGCCAGGTTGAAAGGGACGCCCAGAAAGACGTCGGCGCTCCGCTGATAGAGTTGGCAGGAGAGGCGCTCCTCGGCCACGTAGAACTGGAACAGCGTGTGGCACGGCGGAAGCTTCATCCGGTCCACGTCGGCGACGTTCCACGCGCTCACGATGTGGCGCCGCGAGTCGGGATTCGTGCGGATGGCCTTGATGACGCCGGTGATCTGGTCGATGCGGCGGCCGCTTGGCGTCGGCCAGGAGCGCCACTGGTAGCCGTAAATCGGGCCCAGATCGCCATCCCGGTCGGCCCACTCGTCCCAGATGCTCACTCCGTTTTCGTTCAGGTAGGCGATGTTGGTGTCTCCCGCCAGAAACCAGAGGAGCTCATGGATCACCGACCGGAGATGCAGTTTCTTGGTCGTCAGCAGCGGGAAACCTTGGGACAGGTCGACGCGCATCTGATACCCGAAAACGCTCCGGGTCCCGGTCCCGGTGCGGTCGCTCTTCTCGACGCCGTTTTCGAGAATATGCCGAAGTAAATCCAGGTAAACTTGCATGGACCCGAGCCTCCTGGGAGGCTCCCTCGCATTGTAGTAGACAGGGGCGAAAAAAGGCATGACACTGCCCGTTCGCCAAGCCCCGTCTCTGTTGCCTTACTCACAACGCCACATATAGAATCGGCGTGATGGCCGGTGGTGGAACCGCGGCAGGCGACATCACGGGCTGGCAGCGAGGCAACGCAGCCATGCAACTCCATCCCTTTGGCAACACTGGGTTTATGGTTTCCCCCCTTGGTTTCGGAGGGGCTCCGGTCGGCTACCTGGGAGAGGATCTCCAGGATGTTTCCCGCCTCCTCAACACGCTGCTGGACGAAGGGGTGAACCTCATCGATACCGCCGCCTGCTACCCGGGATCGGAAAAACTCGTCGGCGCGGCGGTGAGTCACCGGCGCGGGGATTATGTCCTGGTCACGAAGTGCGGCCATGAAGTTGGGGGGGCCCGCGGACGCGAGTGGTCGGCCCGGCTCGTGACCAATACGGTGGACCGGGCTCTGCGGCGCCTCCGCACCGACACCATCGACGTGATGCTGCTCCACTCCTGTTCCCTGCCGGTGCTTCAAGAGGGAGACGCGCTGGCTGCCCTGGTGCGGGCCCGGGACCAGGGAAAGATCCGCTTCGTGGGCTACTCGGGAGACAATGAAGCCGCCGCCTACGCCGCCGGCCTGCCCGACGTGGCGGTGGTCCAGACTTCCGTAAACATCTGCGACCAGTCCAATATCGATTCGGTGCTTCCCCACACCCGGGAAGGGGGACAGGGAGTACTGGCGAAACGGCCGCTGGCCAACGCCGCATGGAAAAACGTGTCGGACCAGCGGGGCATCTACCAGAATTACGCCAGGTCCTATATGGCGCGTCTCCAGTCCATGGGCTTCACGCTGGACGACCTGGGATTCGAGGGCGATCCGGCTCGGGTCTGGCCCGGCATTGCGTTGCGCTTCACCCTGTCTCAGCCGGGAGTTCACTGCGCCATCGCGGGCACCACCAGCATTCAAAACGCCAGGGCCAATATCCGGGCCGCCGGTGAGGGTCCGCTCGCCGACCCGGTCGTCAAGAAAATTCGCCGGGCCTTTCTCTCCGCACGGTCCCGATCAGGCGAGGACTGGCCGGGATTGACCTGATTCTCATGGCCTTCCACCCTGCCGACTACGGACCGATTCTGTCGCCGCTGCTGGATCCGGAGCGTCTTCCGGAACTGGGTCCGGGCCGGCCCGACCCCAGGATTCAGGGTCTGTTGGATGCGGTGACGCCGGATGGTGCCTTTGCCCATGCGAATCTCGTGGACCGGGAAATGGCCCGTGCCTGTCTGGCGGGCCTCTGGCTCCACCATGACCATCTGGACCGTTCCCATGCCGTCAGTCAGACGATTCACTCGGCCACCGGAAGCTACTGGCATGGCGTCATGCATCGGCGGGAGGGAGACTACCCCAACGCCAAGTACTGGTTTCGCCGGACCGGGGAGCATCCGGTCTTTCCGGACCTGGCTCGGAGCGCCGGGCGGATGACGGCCGGTGGCGGGGCCGATACCGAACGGCTGAGCTCCGGAGAGCGCTGGGACCCCTACGCCTTCGTGGACCTGTGCCGGGACTGTGTCTCAGGCCGCTCGGGCAGCGAGGCGCTCTGCCGCCGGGTCCAGCGTCTGGAATGGGAACTCCTCTTCGACTTCTGTTACAGGCGCGCCGCGGGAATCGGGATCACCTCCTGATTCGCGGGAAGGCGAAAGCGAGGACTTCGAAATGGGAAGACTTCAGGACCAGGCGGCTATCGTCACGGGAGGCGCCCAGGGTCTGGGAGGGGCCATTGCCAGAGGTCTGGCGGCGGAGGGAGCCTCGGTTCTGATCGCCGACATCGACCTGGACGAATCCCGCAGGAACGTCGAGAGGATTCGGGCGGTGGGCAATACGGCGCTCGCGCTGCGGACCGACGTCAGCCGGAGAGAGGATCTGCAGGCGGCCGTGGAACGGGCGGTTCGGGAATGGGGAAGGCTGGACATTCTGGTCAACAACGCCTTTGACGTGTCCGCCGCCGGGACCGGAGGAGCCGTTCAGGTTTCGGAAGAGGACTGGGACGCCGGAATGAACGTAATGGTCAAGGCTATCTACCGGGCAGTCAAGCTTGCGGTGCCCGAGATGATCAGGACCGGCGCCGGGAGTATCGTCAACATCTCTTCGGTCCATGGCCTGCTCATGGCTCCCGGATTTCTGGTGTACGAGACGGCCAAAGCCGCGGTCATCGGCATGACCCGGCAGATGGCCTGTGAATTCGGCCCAGCCGGGATACGCGTCAACTCGATTCTGCCCGGTCACATGGTGACGGAGCGGCTCCAGCCCATGTGGGACGAGAACCCCTCCGGGCACGCCTACTTCCAGGATCAGTACCCCGTCGGCCGCTTGGGCACTCCGGAGGACATCGCCAATGGCGCGGTCTTCCTCTGCTCGGAGGAAGCCTCCTTCATCACCGGCCACGCTCTGGTCATCGACGGTGGACTCTCCATCCAGCTTCAGGAGAACTTCGGGGTTCGCCAGGGCCGGTACATGGCGGAGCACCCGGAGACCCGGATTCCCGAATAGGTTCACCCGCATTGCGCCGAACCGGAGAGCGGACCCGCTGCCGGACTTCCGCGCGGCATTCGCCACACGTGCGGGGTAGGATTCGCCCATGAATCTGTGGCTTTTGGCCGGCGTCCTGGCCGTAACGGCTTCCTCGATCCAGGGTCAGGACCGAATCCGCGTCGGCGCCTGGAATATCGAGACCCTGGGATCGCCCGACAGCCGGGACTATCTGCGCAAGTCTCCTTCCAACGGATACGGTGTGCCTCGGGAGCCGGCGGAGCTGGCGGAACAGATCGAGGTTCTGCGGCTCGACGTGTTGGCTCTTTCAGAGATCGACGACACCGATGCACGTGAAGGCTCGATGACGAACCGGGTGCTGGATGAGGCGTTCCGGATCCTGAATCGGCGTACCGGCAATGACTGGGATTATCGGCTGTTCCCCAAACGGATCCGCCGATACAGCTCCCAACACACGGGTCTGGCCTGGAACCGGCAGCGAATTCGAGCCGTGGGCAGGCGATTCCGGATCCCTGTCGCCGACGTCACTTCACGCCGGTACTTCGAGTGGGACCGGCATCCCCACGCCATGAAGTTCACCCGCGGAAGAGGACGAACCGATTTCGTCGTGATTCCCATTCACATGAAGGCGGGGAGGAATGATGCGGCTGTGAAGCAGCGGCGGAGCGAAGCGGAGGCGCTGGTCCGGGAGTTATCCGAGATCCAAGAACATTTTCAGGATCGGGACATCATTTTCATCGGCGACTTCAATATGCTTCGGCGCAGTGAACCGGCGGGCCGCGTTTATCGGAAAAAGGGAGGCCTGTTCGATCTGAACTATTCGGATCGATCGACCCATATCGCCGATCTTCCCTTCGACCGGTGCTACATACCGAGGGCGCAGCGGGAAAACGAGTTCGCGGGTGTCACCCAGGTGCGGATCGTTGCGCCTGCGGCGGGGGAGCGGAGGCGGTTCCGCCGGGAGTTTTCCGATCATTGGCCCATCGTTCTTGAGTTCGCGGAGTTGGCGGACGACGATTGAGTCGCGGCAGGCGGTTTTCCTACCGCCCCGTGTTTGCTTGCCTAATTGGATGGGGAAAGCGTAGCGGGGGGACTGCCGTCCCCTTTACGGAATATTTCCATTAACTATCTGAATTTAATAGAGTTATGATCTATTCTCCCGACCTGGTTCCCTCATTTCATCCCACGTTCTAAACGGGATTCCATTCGACCATATTGGAGGTCCGAGGACTCCATGGACGAGTTTCGAGGCTCGACTCCAATGCTTGAAGCGCCTGTGCGCTCCGGTAATTGGGGGGCATACATTCGCCGAACAGATCCATTTGGCCAGCACTTGCTGATGACGTAGCGGCTTCTCCCCCGGCGATCCTTCACCTTTATCGATGCCCATGCATCTCCTCCTTTCTGGATCCGGGTTCTTCGCCGTGGGGCGAATCGTACCACGGCTCCAGAGAGAACCGGCGAATCTCTCTTCTTTCCCGCAGGAAGTCTGTTAATTTCAGTTACCGAGCGCCGCCGCGTCTTTCGTAGAGCGTCCTGAGTACTCGGCACCCAGGATAATAGCTAGCTGCGCGGCTAGACTATCAACGTCCTAGGTGATGGCAGCGACGGGTTTCAAGTCGTCCGGAACTCCCAGGAATGTGTATCGTCACAGTTTTGAAGTTTCATAATTACGGGATTTGGGAAAGGTCGAGGGGAGTGCCCCACAGGCAGCGTCTTTCATGGTCCCTCAACTTCCAGAACTCATCGATCGCAGCGTCTGTCTCGAAATGCATACGGACCTCAGGGTCACACAGGAGTCGTGAGTACACACTGCAAGCGAGGCACTCGATTAGCCGGGTCCTTTCCCAGCACGCATCTTCACCCTGATCTAGTGAGTTTAGGTGTTCCGTATTGCTACGCATGTCGTAGGCTTCCTTCAACCAGGTGCGCGTGTCCTCACCTGGTTTGGCGAAGGTCTGGCAGCGGTGCACGAACTGTTTTTTTGTCTCACCCCTCTCCGGATGAATGGGTCCCTCCAGAGATCGGACAAACTGGTGTAGACGATCATCACCCCTTCGTTCTTGCAGGCCCTTCAAAAGAGTCCTCAAGCCTCGACGGACCCGCTGAAACCGCGGCCGGCCCGCTTCCATCGCTGCCACGCCGTTGAGACGACCAACACTGTCTTTGAGCCAATCCATAGTGATGGGTTTAGGCGTCCACCCTCTGGTCTGGAAGAATGTTTGCATCCGGTCCACCTGGCGGATTTGGGTCTCTCCGTTTACGAAGAAGCCCCCCAGTAAATCCGCGCCGTTCGCTATATCGATACCCGGACGGAGGTGCAGCATGGCGAACAGATAACGAAGGTCTTTGGTAATACGCCTGTGCAAATCGTCGAGAACCCCAGGATTGTTCGAAGGCTCCTCAACAACCAGGACCAAATTAGCCTTCTCGAGGCGCTTCATACGACTAGAGCCCAGCCATTGCTTCCACACCCTGAATTCACGGATCGGTAAGTGGGTCATGACCCGTGTCTTGTCCGAGAGATCGAAGGTCGTAGTAGGGAGGCAGGTGTAAACATTCTTGATGGCCAAGATGGCGAACGCGCTGTTTTCTTGAAATTCTTGGCCGATTTTGCTGGTAGCCATACTGGAAAATCCTCCCTTATTCCCTAGGCTACCCTCAAGGATCACGAACTCCGGCACAATGTTCCGCCCTGCCGCGCTAGGTAGACGCCGGCCAATTCGGAGGAACGATACAGCGCCATACAGCGCCTTAGGGACAGTCTCAAAAGTGAGAGCTGCTGAGTGTGGCCTCTCCGCGTCGCTGCCGAATTATTGTCGGTAACGTACGTTACCGTAAATGGTTGTGGCCGGGCCGCTGCCCGCTCTCCCCGAATCCGACGTCGCCGCGAAGGCGTTCCCGCCGGTGGTGGTGCTCCGCGGCCTTTAGGCATCTTCGTGCCTTTGGACAGGAACCGCGTTCGTCGTCACGGGCGTTTCGGTTCGACATCAACTGTCACCCGCCTGGTGCTTCGCCGGTCACTCCTCCCCCCTGGACTTGTTCAGGCTCTGCGTATTGGAAATGACTCCGTCACGCGAAACCCCGTCGTTCCAGGAAACGAACCAGGATGGCGGCACACTCGTTCGGGTTCTCCAGTTGGAGGTAGTGGGTCGTCTCTGGAACGAAATCGTAATCGACGGTGGTCATTCCGCCAAGGGTGAGGCTCGGCAGGAATGAGAAGGACAGGGTCGGGTCCGCGCCAATCACCTTGACGGGGCAGGTGAGGGTGCTTGATTCCGGTTCATAGATGTAGGCGAAGAAGTACTCGTATATGCTCGCCTCGTAGTCCAGCGGACAGCGAAGCTCGAAGCCGTCTCCGTCGCCCACCGGACGGAGGAGTACCCGCCCGGCGAGTTCCGGGACACCGGGAAGCAGCCGCGCCAATAAGGGCGATTCGCGAAAAACCTTGGCGAAGTGTCTCCTGTGCTCGAACCAAGTCTGGCGCCGCGAGGTACGCTTCCGGAAGCGCTGACACATCCGATCGACTTCCAGCGGGTCACCGCTGGTCGCGTAGATCGGGGGATCAAAGAGCACGAGGGCACTCGCATCGGCTCCCGGTGGATCATGGTGCAGGATCGTCACTGCCGACAACGAATGGAATACGCCGATCCACGGCTTGAGCCCGAAATGTCGCGTGATCCCCCGGAAGACATCCTCGTTGTCCGATGCGAACGTCGCCACATTGTGGCTCGGAACGGGGCTCAGCGGGTTTCTGCCGTGGTTGCGGAAGTCGTAGACGACGAGGTCGAAGCGATCGGCGAGCAGCGACCAGAACGGGTAGTAGAGATCGATTGCCAGGCCGTTGCCGTGGCTCAGAACAAGTCGCGGTCCCTTTGCGTTGCCGTGCCGGCGCAAGAGGATGCGGGTGCCGTCCTCCGTGCGGACATCGGCGGTGGCCAAGGGCTCGGGAACCTCCCATCGGCACATCAGCGGCCAGTCCAATCACCTGTCAACGGTGTGGACCGCGGGCTGGATCGGACCAGCCTGGAGCACCGATGAGGCCACCAGCACCGAAATCAGAACGATGGACACTATAGGTTCTGCAGGCATTTTGTACTCCTTTGCGGTTGCCTCGCTTCGGCAGTGACAATGGTTCACGCACAGGTGTCTTGGATATTTGGCCCGGGACATCGATCATCATCGGCGATTGTCCGATCAGGCGATGAGAAACCATCTCCGAATCGGGGGTTTCACTGTGGGGTGCGGTCCCTGGCTTGGTCATCTTCCGGAGGGCTCGCCGGTCAGGATCGTTCCCTCCAGCTTCGCCCCGGTCAGATCCGTTCGTCCTAGCTCCCTCCCGTTAGATTCGCCTCCCTGAGATCCGCCCGCATCAGGGTTGCCCTCGTGAGGTCCGCGTCCCGGAAATCGGAGCCGCGCAAATCTTGGCCGCTCAGATCAGCTCCTGTCAGGTTTCGGCCAGACCAGGTCTTGTTCTGTTGCGCCGGGATATCCGCCTCTGGAATTAGGACTAGAAGGACCAAGATCCCCAACTCGTTTCTCATAGCCGAACGATCTCCCACGGATCTGAGTCAGACTTCACGGCCGTAGACGGAACCGCCACTCGAATCTGAAACGGGATCATTTCGCGAAAGACCGGGATTAAACTCCCGTGTCGACGGTGCCACGATATCGGCACCCGTTTTCCAGAACCAATTGGGGAGCGAACAGGTCGCCCTGGACGCAACCGGTCACGTGGATCTTCTCTTCGCCCTGAAGGTGCCCTTCCACAGCGCCGTCGACCCGAATCCGTTTTCCTACCAAGTTGGCCTTGACCCAGGCTCCCTGTCCCACGGTGATGTTGCATCCGGGAAGCGATATGCGACCTTCGATCCGACCCAAGACGAGTAGATCCTGACCTCCACTCACCTCCCCCTTGATGGTGATGGTGGCTCCCACAACAGTTCGTTGCCCGGATTGTTCCCTAAGCGCACGGGCGGGCGGGCGTTCAGATTTCATCCGTACCCTCAAAAAAACCGGACCGTTTCTGTCAGTAACCCCGAGAGGAAAACCGCGATCAGGACCGAAACCCCAATGGTGAATACGGTGGTGGTGAAGATAGAGATCCGAGCTCCCCGAAAGACCTGCCAGATCAAGACGACCAGGTAACCCTCGAAAGCCGCCGCACCGTGGATTGATAGGATTCCGGCCCGCTTGGCGGCCGGAATCCGCAGACCGTTTCGTTCCGGTGCGGACGGGACCAGGGCGGTCCGCACGTGCACGCCGTCTTCTCTCAATTCGCTGCGGATGCGCTCCGCCAGTAGGGCAGGCAATGCTAAAAGCAGCGCTAGGACCCCTACAATCATTGGCAGGATAGGATGCGCTGTCCGCCGCGATGGGTGATTTGGCGCTCGGATAATTCGTTTGCTGCGGAAGCTGGCATTTGGATAACCTCTGGCGCCGGGGGTCGTTCTTACGAACCCTCGGATCCCGAACCACAGCATTGTATAAATGTTCCAGATCGGACATACGGTGACGAAGTGAATTCCATATGACAATTTGTGCTTGTCTGCTGCCGACATTATGAATTCTTGTCCGATGTATGGAGATGCCGAACCGAGGCCCGGTCCGGGATCCGGTAAGGAGGAGCGTATGCAGAATCTGGACGAACTGAGGGAGGAGAACGAACTGCTGCGGAACCGCATCTCCAGGCTCACCGCGGCCAGCCTGCGAATCAGCGCGAGCCTCGACCTCGACACGGTGCTGCGCGAGATCGTGGAAAGCGCCCGTGAGCTGACGGGAGCCGACTGCGGCGTCATCACGACCCTCGATGCCTCAGGGCAGGTCGAGGACTTCGTCTCTTCCGGCTTCACTGTGGAAGAACACCAGCAGTTGACGGATTGGCCCGCCGGGCTACGGCTCTTCGAGCATTTGCGGGACCTCCCGGGACCGATCAGACTGCGGAATCTTCCCGGCTATGTCCGGTCGCTCGGCATTTCCCCGCACTTGATGTGGATGAAGACTTTCCAGGTAACGCCGATGCGTCATCGGGGCGTCCACGTCGGCAGCTTCTTTCTCGCCCGGAAGGAAGGCAGCAGGGAGTTCACGAGAGAGGACGAAGAGATTCTCGTGCTGTTCGGGTCGCAGGCGGCAGCGGCCATCGCCAACGCCCGGACCTACCGGGACGAGGAGCGGGCCAGGGCCGATCTGGAGACCCTGGTCGACATCTCGCCGGTGGGCGTCGCGGTCCTCGATGTCAAGTCGGGCAAAGTGTTGTCCGTCAATCGGGAGGCGAAGCGGATTGTCGGAGGCCTGCTCTCGCCGGGCCACGGTGTGGAGGAGCTGCTGGAGATAGTGACGTTGCGGAGCCCGGACGGATGGGAGATCTCGCTGGAGGAAGTTCCCGCGGTGCAGGCGCTGAGCGACGCGGTGCCGATCCGCGCCGAGGAGATCGTCGTCCAAGTGCCAGACGGCCGGAGTGTCACGATGCTGATGAACGCTGTGCCGATTCGTTCCGAGACCGGAACGAATGAGTCGGTGGTCGTCACGATGCAGGATCTGGCTCCGCTGGAGGATTTGGAGCGGTTGCGGGCCGAGTTCCTGAGCCTGGTGAGTCACGAGTTGCGGGCCCCGCTGATCTCCATCAAGGGCTCGACCACCACTGTGCTGAGCACCCTGCCGGAACCGAATCTGGCCGAGATTCTCCAGATTATCCGTCTCATCGACGGGCAGGCCGATCATATGCGTGGTTTGATTAACGATCTGCTGGATGCGGGCCACATCGAGACGGGCACACTGTCGGTCTCCCCTGAGCCTTTGGACGTGGCCAGCTTGGTGGACCAGGCCAGGAACACGTTCCTGAGTGGCGGGGGCAGACACGCCGTCCACATTGACCTGCCGCTGGATCTCCCCCGGGTGATGGCCGACCGGCAGCGCATCATTCAGGTCATGAACAACCTCCTTGCCAACGCTGCCCGGCACTCACCCGTGTCCGCACCGATCCGGATCACTGCGGTTCACGAGGACGTTCACGTGGCGGTCTCCGTGTCGGACGAAGGCCGGGGGGTGCCGCCGGATCTGCTGCCGCACCTTTTCCGCAAGCACGCGCGTGTGGGCGGCGATCGGGGGATCCGCGGGTCCGGCCTGGGTCTGGCCATCTGCAAGGGCCTGGTGGAGGCCCACGGCGGACGCATTCGGGCCGAGAGTGAAGGGGATGGTCTGGGCGCCCGGTTCACCTTCACGATTCCGGTGGCGGCCGACGCCGGGATTGACGCCGCGACGGGTATCGTCCGAAGTTCACCCCCTTTTCCTCGCGAAGATCAGGGGCAAACACGAATCCTTGTGGTGGACGACGACCCTCAGACGCTACGGTACGTACGGGACGCGCTCGCGGCGGCCGGCTATAGACCGCTGGTTACTGGCGATCCTCGAGAGGTGTCCCGCCTGATCCAGGTGAAGCAACCCCGGCTGGTCCTGCTGGACCTCATGCTGCCGGGGACGGACGGTCTCGAGTTGATGGAGCGCGTCCCCGAGATGGCCGATCTGCCAGTCATCTTCATTTCCGGCTACAAAAGAGATGAGACGATCGCAAGAGCCTTGGAGATGGGTGCCGCCGATTACATCGTCAAGCCGTTCTCGAAGACGGAATTGACGGCGAGGGTTCAGGCGGCCCTGCGCCGGCGACACCGACCGCCCAGATCCTTCCGATCGGGGGATCTGGACATCCACTACGAGGACCGCCAAGTGACCATGGCCGGGCGGCCGGTGCCACTGACGGTAACCGAATACGAACTGCTCCGAGTACTTTCGGTCAACGCGGGCCGGATCCTGACGTACGATTCTCTGCTGCGCCAAGTCTGGGACCGGCGGGACTTGGGAGATCATCGGATCGTGCACGCCTTCGTGAAGAGACTCCGCCGCAAGCTGGGCGATGACGCGGCCCGGCCAACCTACATCTCTACCGAGCGCCAAGTCGGCTACCGCATGCTCAAGCCAAGAGATCCGTGAGGCTTCCCGATCTGCGTCGGATCCCCGGCCCCCGAGAAGAACGGCGAAACCTCCACATCCTCCCCTTTTTCGGAGAGCGCCTTGTGGGGGTGGCGGCCCTTCGGCTTGGTTTTCCGGGGCAAAAGGGGAGCACTGATTACATCACCCATTACACCATAAGAAACGGGATGGAGATGGATATCAAGGGACGTCAGGGGAGGAAGAAACGGGGTGAGAACAGGTCTAACCTAAAGACAAACAACCACTTATAAGATATTCCGGGATCTCTTGGGATATCGCTGGATTCAATGGATGTGTTGCCGTCCCCACCCCCCCTGGTCGGCGGTAGGAAAACCGCGGCTCCTCCTACCAACCCTTCCAACTGCCGTCGGCGTGACGGTACTGGCGGTAGGACATGTCGGCGTCATAGCGGAGCTTGGCGATGTCGGTTTCCTTGACCCGGATCCCGAGGCCGGGCCGGTCGCTGAGCCGGACGTGGCCGTCTGTCAGCGTGAGGTCGTGCTCCACGTACCGGTCCATCCGCTCCAATCCCCAGGCTTCCTGGACCAGAAAATTGGAGATGACGGCGTCCGCCTGAAACAGGGCTGCCAAATGGACCGGTCCCGACGCGTTGTGGGGCGCCATCAGGATCTGCGCCTCCTCGGCCAGGCGCGAGACGGCCAGGAACTGGGTGATTCCGAAGGCATGGCTCAGGTCGGGCTGGAGAAAGGCGCAGGCGCGGGCATCGATGACTTCCTTGAACTCCCGGTAGGAGAAGAATTTTTCCCCGGTGGCGATGGGAACCGGACTGCGCGCCGAGATCTCCTTGAGCGCCGCGATGGACCCGACCTTGCAAGGCTCCTCCAGGAAGAGCGGCTTGTAGGGCGCCACGGCTTCGGCGAAGGCGATGGCCAGGGCCGGATTGGGACTGCCGTGGGTGTCCAGCATCAGGTCGATCTCCGGTCCCACCTCCTCCCGGACCGCCGCCACGATTCGGACGCACTCGTCCAAGGCGGCCCGGTCCATGGGCCACGTCCGCATCTCCAGAGGGTTCCCCTTGAGACCTCGAACGCCCGAGGCGACGGCGGCCCGCGCCTTGGCCACGGCTTCCTGGACGGATTCGAAGCTGATGCCGCCATGGTAGACGCGGATGCGGTCCCGCTTCCGGCCGCCCAGGATCTGGTAGACCGGGACCCCCCAGGCTTTTCCGGCGATGTCGTAGAGGGCCATGTTCACCGCCGCCAGGGCCGTACCCAGGACCGGTCCCCCCTTCCAGGGGAGGCGGTCCGAGATGTCGTCGCAGAGAGCGACCACGTTGAGCGGGTCCTGCCCCACCAGGAGTTCCCGCCAGCCCTCCAGCGTCGTCCTGATTACCGGCGAGAGCCATTCGATGCTCCCCTCGCCCCAGCCCGAGAGTTCCGTATCGGTCTCGATCTTCAGGAACAGCCAGGTCTTGAAGGTGCTGGCGATGCTCCGTCGGACTCCCTTCCTGGGGGGAGGACTTCCGGTCGGCACGTTGAACATGTAGGTCTTCAATCCGGTGATTTTCATGGGTCCGGTCCTTCTCCGCCCGGGAGGCCCCTGCGGCCTCGGTGCGGTCGCAAACAGGGAGCCGGCCGACGATCCGAGGCCCGCCGTGGCGATCAGGAAGTCACGACGGTCCAAGCCGTCCGCTCGGCATGGGAACATGATGGTGTCAACGGTCCGAGGCCGATTCCAGCCTCGATTCAATCTCCCGGAGGTATGAGATGCTTTCCCGGGCGATACGCTCGCCGCCGGCCCGGAAATCGAAGACCTCCAAGGAGACCCAGCCTCCATAGTTCCGATCCCGCAGGAATCGCAGGAGGCGTTCGAAGTCCACGTCTCCGGTGCCGGGATGGCGGCCGTCGATCTCGTTGACGTGAACGTGGCGTATTCGGGACCAGTAACGCTCGGCCAGGTGGAGGAAGTCGCCCCCCTCGTCGGCGGCGTTGTGGCAATCGAACATGGTCTGGACATGACTGTGGGCGACCCGGTCCACCACTTCGACCGCCTCCGCCAGAGTGGAGACCACATCCGTCTCCTCGCTCGAAACGGCCTCCATCAGGAGCGTCACCTCCCGCTCGCGCGCCGAGGGAGCCAGCTCGGCCAGACCCTCGGCGAGCCGGCCCAGTGCTTCCCGGGCCGTCATTCCGTCCCGAGTGCTCCGCTGTTGGGGCGAGCCGAGGATCATGAGATGTCCGCCCAGGTCACCGCAGAAGTCGATGAGGCGCGAGAGATAGGACCAACTCTTGTCCCTCAGGGTCCGGTCCCGAGTCGTCAGATGCAGCCCCTTGGGCTTGACCAGGAGCCAGTGGATCCCCGAGCAGACCATTCCCTCTCCTTCGATGGTCTGCCGAATCTGCCGCCGCTGCCGGGGCGGGATCTCATCCACCGAGTCGGCCAGCGTGAACGGAGCCACCTCCAGACCCCGGTATCCGAGTGCGTGGACCGTTCGGCAGGTTTGGGCCAGGTCCTGTTCCCCAAAGATCTCACTGCAGATCGCGTGTCTCAGTCGCAAGATGCCACCCCCGTCGCCATATCGGCCGAATCGCCGACTGTTCATGCTGTAGTATAGGAAGCTGCGTCGAAAGTCTCCACGGGATGCGGCGAACTCCCAAGGCTGGAAAACACCGGAGGATCAGGTGAAACGGCGAGAGTTTCTCCGGAAGTCGTGCCTGGTTTCCGGCGTCTCTCTGGCCGCCGGCATTCGTTCGCCGGCGGGGAGTATCGACCCGCGGCCGGTATCGGTGTTCATTGAGTTGGCTGGGGGCTGCGATGGTCTCAACACGGTGGTCCCGCATGGCCTGGAGGACTACTACCGGCAGCGTCCGAATCTGGCGATTCCTCCCGCGGACGTCCTGAAGCTGGACGACGCCGTCGGATTCCATCCCTCCCTGGACGGGTTCAAAAGGCTGTTCGACGGGGGAAAGGTGGCTCTGGTTCAGGGAGTGGGCTATCCCGATCCGAATCGATCCCATTTTCGGTCCAGAAAGATCTGGCATACGGCGCGGGTGGGAACGGCGGCGGAGGGGGACAGTCCGGACCGCCGATGCCTGCCGGAACTTGGAATGCGGGTGACGGACGGAGCTCTTGGGGCGAATCTGGCGGTCGTCGCCCGGTGCATCGCAGCCGGGACGGGAGTGCGGGTGTTCTACACGTCCATGGGCGGCTTCGACACCCATGCCTTTCAGGTTGTCCCGGGGAATCCGACCCGGGGGATCCATGCCCGGCTCCTCTCCATGCTCTCCGCGGCCGTTACCGGCTTCCTGGACGACCTGACCCGCCGAGGCCGGGACGAGCATGTGGTCGTCGTGATCTTCAGCGAGTTCGGACGGCGTCTGGCGGAGAATGAGACTTTCGGCACCGACCACGGAACCGCCAATCCCGTATTCATCGTGGGAAAGAGGGTCTTCGCGGGGCTTCACGGGCGCCACCCGGGCCTGTCTCCCCATGAGTTGACGCCGTCCGGAGACCTGGTTCACACGGTGGACTTTCGCAACGTCTTCGCCGGGATTCTGCCCGGTTGGGTGGGGATCCGGGCGGGATGCGCCGCCGCTCCGCGGCTCTCGCTGTTGCGATCCGGCTCGGTCGCCGTTTCGGCCTGAAGGCGGGCAATCGACTGATTTGACCCACTCTCTTTCCCGGAGTCCGGGTTTGGCGCCGTGATATTATGCGCCGCATGAGGCGAACCCGGATATTCACCCCAGGACCGACTCCGGTCGCGCCGTCTGCGCAATTGGCCATGGCCAGTCCCCTGGTCCACCATCGCAAGGACGAGTTCCGGGAATTGCTTCTCGAGACCCGAACCCACCTTCAGGCTCTCTTCAAAACCAGGAACGACGTCGTCATCCTCACCGCATCCGGAACCGGAGCCATGGAAGCCGCGGTGAGCAACCTCCTCTCCTCCGAGTCCCGTGCCCTGGCCGTCTCGGCCGGAAAATTCGGTGATCGCTGGGTCCGAATCTGCCGAGCCTTCAACGTTCCGTGCGACGTTCTGGAGAAACCGTACGGTGAAGCGGCCTCGGCCCTGGAGATCCAACGGGCTCTGGAGGCCAACCCGGATATCCGTGCCCTGTTGATCCAGGGCTGCGAGAGTTCCACGGCCACCATCCACGACCTGGAATCCATCGCTCGGACGGTCCGCAGCCGTTGCCCCGGCGTTCTGGTGGTGGTGGACGCGATTACGGCTCTGGGGAGTCAGCCGGTGGAGACGGACGCCTGGGGTCTGGACGTGGTCATCGGCGGCGCCCAGAAGGCGTTTGCCATCCCGCCCGGCCTGTCCTTTTTGTCTCTGAGCCCCAGGGCATTGGAAACCATCCGGGCTTGTCCCGGACCCCGGTTCTATTTCGATCTCCTCAAGGAAGTGAACGGGCAGCGCCGGGGACAGACGGGACTGACCCCCGCCGTGGCCCTGGTGCAGGCCTTGAACCGGACGAGCCGAGAAATGGTCGATCAGGGCCTGGACCGGATTCTGGAGCAGGTCGAGGTCCGGGCGCGTTGCACGCGGAGAGGATTGGAAGCCCTCGGTTTCAGGCAACTCTCCTCCGCGCCGGCCAACGCCTTGACTGCATGCTTTCCGCCTCCCGGGATCGACGCGGCCAGACTGATCCAGCATCTTCAGGAGCGCTTCGGGATCGTCGTGGCGGGCGGGCAGGGCGTGCTGAAGGGGAAGATCATCCGTATCGGACACCTGGGCTATTTCGATCTGGTGGATGTCTTCGCGGTGATTTCGGCCATCGAGATCTGTCTTCTGGAACTGGGCGCTCCCGTCGACCTGGGGGCCGGCATCAAGGCGGCCATGCAGGCGGCCGTGGCGCCGGTGTTCAGGTGAGGATGGAGTCCACAAAGGTCTGACGATCGAAGGGCGCCAGGTCCTCCAGCCCTTCTCCCGTGCCGACGAAACGGATGGGGATCTTCAGTTGACTGGCGATCGCCGCGACGATCCCCCCTTTCGCCGTGCCGTCCAGCTTGGTGACGACGATTCCGGTGACGCCGAGGGCGGTCAAGAACTCCCGAGCCTGGATGAGACCGTTCTGTCCCGTCGTCGCGTCCAGAACCAGGTAGACGTCATGGGGCGCTCCGGGGACCAGCCGGCCTGCGACCCGGGCCATTTTCTTGACCTCTTCCATCAGATTCCGCTTGGTGTGCAGCCGGCCGGCCGTGTCGGCGAGGAGGACGTCCTTGTTGCGGGCCTTCGCCGCCTGCAAGGCGTCGTGCAAGACCGCCGCGGGATCGGTCCCGCCCCGCTGCATGACAAGATCGGCCCCACTGCGGCGGCACCAGACGCTCAACTGTTCCACGGCGGCGGCGCGAAACGTGTCCGACGCCGCGACGATGGTGCTCCTGCCGGCCCGGGCGTAACGGTGGGCCAGTTTGCCGATGGTCGTGGTCTTGCCCACACCGTTGACTCCCACCACCAGGACCACATGCGGTCTGGCGGCCCATTCTTCCTGCCAACCGGGAACCTCGAACAGTTCGAGGAGCTCGGAAGCCAGGAGTCTGCGCGCCTGCCCGGAACTGATGGGCCGTTTTCCCCGGCTGCTCTGACGGATCTTCGCCACCAGGCTTTCGCTGGTCTCGACACCCAGGTCGGCCCCGATGAGAAGATACTCCAGCTCCTCCAGTTGATCCGGGGAGATGGGGCTCTCCCGGGGTCCCAGCAATTCGTCCATCCTGCGGCTCAGTTCCCGGCGGGTCGCCTGAAGCGCACTTTTCAGGCGTTCGAAATAACCGGGCCGCTCTTTCGGCGTTGAGGGGTTCATCGTTCGTTGCCCCCGCCGGCCAGGATGTATTCCTGGAAAGCCACCGTGAGTTGACGCCGGTGACCCTGTTCCAGGCTCGACAGGGTCCGCTCCAGTTGGCGCGTCAGCTCCCGAAAGAAAGTCATCAGATTCGGGACGCGTATTCCCTCCAGAGACAGGGAGGTGGCCGTGGAGGCCAATTCGTCGGGGAACGACCGATGAAAGAGGTTGACTCCGATGCCGATGATGGCCCACTGGATTCGATCCGTCTGGGTCCCCATTTCGATGAGAATGCCGGCGCATTTCCTGCCTTTCAACAGGACGTCGTTGGGCAGCTTGATGCCGAGCGGCGCCCCCGTTCCGCTCCAGGCGCCAATGGCTCGAACCACACCCAGGGCCGCGGCCCGGGTCAGGTCCTCCGCCTGGCGGATCTCGGAGGCGGGAAAGCAGAGATAGGACGCGTAGAGTCCCATGCCTGCGGGGGAATGCCAGGATCGTCCAAAGCGTCCGCGTCCTCCGGTCTGCTCTTCGGCGACGGCCATTCGGGCCTTCCCCGATTCGATGAACGGCTTCAGGTAGTCGCTGGTCGAGTCGACTCTGGCCATGTAGTCCAACTGCCTGAAACGCATCTTCGAACTCAGGGTCCGCCAACATCCAGCATCAGGCTGATGTCGCTGGAGGCGACGGAGTGGGTCAGGGAGCCCATGGAAATGAAGTCGACGCCGGTCTCGGCGTAAGCTTGAAGGTTCCGGCGGGTGATGCCCCCCGAGGCCTCCACCAGACACCGGCCGGCGCAGGCGGCGACGGACCGCCGGACCTGCTCCACCGTCATGTTGTCCAGCAGGACGGCGTCCGCACCCGTGTCCAGAGCCGCGGCCAGTTCTTGCTGGTTGGTGACCTCCACCCGGATCTGCTGCAGATGTCCGGAGCGCTCCCGGCACGCCTCGACGGCCGCCCGGACGCCCCCGGCGGCGGCGATGTGGTTCTCCTTGATGAGGACGCCGTCATCCAAACCCATCCGGTGGTTCTGACCGCCCCCCATTCTGACCGCGTATTTCTCCAGGTTGCGCCAGAGTGGCGTCGTCTTCCGAGTGTCCAGGACGCGGACACGGCTGGAACCGACCCGGTCCACGCAGCCGCGGGTCCGGGTGGCGATCCCGCAGAGCCGCTGGAGGAAATTCAAGGCGACTCTCTCGGCCTGCAGGAGGGTGGAAACGGGCCCCTCCAGGGTTCCCAGGCAGCCCGGCTCGACCCAATCCCCTTCGCCGTACCGGGCTTGGCCGGTGACCGGGCCCAGCAGCCGAAAAACCCGGAGAAAGACCGGCCATCCCGCCAGAATCATTCGCTGCCGAGCCAGAACCCGGGCCGTCCCGACCCCATCGGCACGGGGGTTGGCCTGCAGTATGGCCTCGGTCGTAATGTCTCCTCGTCCCAGGTCCTCTTGGAGGGCTTGGCGAAGCAGGGGATCAAGGCTCAGGAAGTCCATGGAGCATGTCCTGAAGCCGTTTCAGCTTCGTCCCGACCTCCTGGCGGCGCCGGCGCGCGCCGTCCACGATGTGGGCCGGAGCCTTTCGAACGAAGTTTTCGTTGTCCAGTTTGCGGTCGAGCCGGCTCCGGTCTTCCTCCAGCCGTCCGATCTGCCGTTGCAGCCGGTCTTTCTCCGCGGCCAGATCGATGGCCTCGTCCAGCCGCAGGGCGAACTGGGTCGTGTTGGCCACGCCGGTGATGCGCAGTCCCTCCCGGCTCAGCCCGTCCCGGAACTCGATCTCGCTCAATCGGGCCAGATTCTTCAGGTGGTGGCTCTGCGACTCCAGGAAATCGCGGACCGGAAACGAACAGGTGAACTCGGCGGGAAGGCGCCTCCTGGGGTCGATGTTGTTCTCGGCGCGGGCCGTTCGCAGCGCCGTGATCAACTCCTGGAGTTGGGTCATGCGGTCGATGTGGTCCTGGTCGATCCATCCCGGCCGGGGCTCGGGAAACGGGGCCAGCATGATGGTCTCGCCCGCATGCGGAAGCCGCTGCCAAAGCTCCTCCGTCAGGAAGGGCACGAAGGGATGAAGCAGTCGGAGGGAGCGTTCCAGAACATGGGCGGCGACCTGGGCGGCAACGGTGTCGCCGCCGCTGATTCGCCCTTTGATCAGTTCGACGTACCAGTCGCAGAACTCATGCCAGAAGAAATGGTAGAGATCATTGCTGGCGCTGTGAATGAAGAACCGCTCCAGGTTCCTTTCCGTGTCCTGGTTGATCTGCTGGAGCCGGCCCAGAATCCAGCGGTCCTCCAGCCGCAGGGAATCCTGCTCCCAGAGCCTGCCGATCTCCTCCTCATCGGCGGTCAGTCCCTGATCCAGGTTCAAAAGCAGATAGCGGGCGCCGTTCCAGATCTTGTTGCAGAAGGCCCGGTAGCCGGCCATCCGGCGGATGGAGAAGGGGATGTCGGCTCCGGGTGCGGATGAAACCGCCAATGTGAAGCGGACGGCGTCACATCCGTACTCTTCGATGACCTCCAGGGGGTCGATGATGTTTCCCTTGGACTTGGACATCTTCTGTCCATGCTGGTCGCGGACCAGTCCGGTGATGAACACTCTGCGAAACGGCACGTCACCGCGGAAGCGGAGGCCCAGCATCATCATGCGGGCGACCCAGAAGAAGATGATGTCGAATCCCGTGACCAGAGTGCTGGTGGGATAGAAGGTCTCCAGGTCCCGCGTCCGGTCCGGCCATCCCAGAGTGGAGAAGGGCCAGAGGCCGGAACTGAACCAGGTGTCCAGGACATCCGATTCCTGGACCTGGCGGGCACTGCCGCAGCGGGAGCAGGCCTCGGGCTCGGTTCGAGCCACGGTCGAGTGGTCGCAATCCTCGCAGGTCCAGGCGGGGATGCGGTGTCCCCACCACAACTGCCGGCTGATGCACCAGTCGTGGATGTTGGTCATCCAATCGGAATAGATCTTCGTGTAGTTGCCGGGGACGAAGACGGTCGACCCCTCCTCCACTGCCTGGAGAGCGGTCTGGGCCAGCGGCTTTACCCTGACGAACCACTGCGTCGAAACCAGAGGCTCCACCACCGTCGAGCATCTCTGGCACCGTCCCACGTTGTGATCGTGTTTCTCGACCATCTCCAGCAAGCCCAGGCGTTCCAACTCGGCGGCAACCTGCCGCCGGGCCTGGTAGCGGTCCAGTCCGGCGAATGCTCCCGCGTCGGCCGTCATCCGGCCGTCCTCGTCGATCACCTTCACGATGGGCAGTTGGTGGCGCCGGCCCGCCTCGAAATCGTTGGGGTCATGCCCCGGGGTGACCTTCACGGCTCCGGTTCCGAATTCGCGGTCCACGAAGGTGTCCTCGATGATGGGGATTTCCCGGTCCATCAAGGGCAGAACGACGGTTCGGCCGCGAACGTGGTGGTAGCGTCCGTCATCGGGATGAACCGCGACAGCGGTGTCTCCCAACATGGTCTCGGGGCGAGTGGTGGCCACCACCAGACACTCGTCCGAACCCTTGACCGGATAACGGATATGCCACAGGTGGCCCCGCGTGGGAGCGAACTCCACCTCAAGGTCCGAGATGGCGGTCCGGCAGCGGGGGCACCAGTTGACCAGGTACTCCCCCTTGTAGATGAGGCCCTCTTCGTAGAGGCGCACGAAGACCTCTCTCACGGCCCGGGACAGGCCTTCGTCCAAGGTGAACCTCTGGCGGCTCCAGTCGCAGGAGCATCCCAGCTTGCGGATCTGGGAGAGAATGTTGTCTTCCGCGATCTTCTTCCACTCCCAGACCCGTTTTTCGAAGGCGGTCCGGCCCAGGTCCGAACGGGTCTTTCCCTCCTCCGCCAACTGGCGTTCCACCACGTTCTGGGTGGCGATTCCCGCATGGTCCGTGCCCGGCAGCCACAGGGTGTTGAAGCCCTTCATTCGCTTCCATCGGGTCAAGACGTCCTGGAGAGTGCAGTTGAGGGCGTGTCCCATGTGCAGGGAGCCGGTGACGTTGGGAGGAGGGATCACGATGCTGTAGGCCGGCTTTCCGGAATCGGTGCGTCCCTTGAAGTAGCCTCTCTCTTCCCAGAGGGTGTACCACTTCCGTTCGACTCGCTTCGGCTCGTAGGTCTTGGGCAGGTTGATCAATCCGAATGCCCCGGTTGTATCGCTGGATCGGGTTTGGAGAAGCAGGGATTATAGCAGACTCGCAGAGGGGCTCCTCTGCGGCGGGACCGGGATTTCAATCCCGGATGAAGTGCTGATGCCGGGATGTCCGGAGCCTGATCGGGATCCGGTCAACGGAGCGATTCGTCGCCCCCGGACTCCTCCATCTGGCGTTGCTCGGCGCGGCGGCGCGCCACTTCGTAGGGGTCCTCGCGCCCGGTGAAGATCCCCAGGACGCCTCGGACAGGAGAGAGGATGGAGAATCCTTCCTTCTCGTACCGCTTCATGCGTGCCAGGTTCCGCGCGGCCTTGGCCTTGTCCAGTTGAGGAACCGGCCTTTCCAGAAGGATCAGCTTCTCCCTGGCGTTGTCGAAGTAGGGGCTGAATTCGTACTCTCGCGCCACACGGGAGTAGTAGACCGTCGCTTCCTCGACCCGTCCCAGATTCTCCAGTGAATCAGCGAGGTAAAACAGGCTCTCGTCGAGCCGGCTGAACTCGTTGTATTCGTCCACCACCTCCTCGAATCGGTTGGCCGCGGCGGAATACCTCTTCCGGTCGAAATAGAAGGCGCCGACCGTGTGGACACCCTTGGCCAATTCCTCGCGCACCTGCCTGAGAAACTCTTCCGCCGTCGGCGCCAGCTCGCTGTCCGGGAAGTCATCCAGGAACTTCTTCAGTTCGATCTCCGCCTTGCGGGTATAGGTGGGGTCCCGGTCATGAGGCTTCATAAGCCGGTAGTTGATGGCGGCGATCCTCATCTGGGCGTTGTCGGCGCTCTCGTGGGTGGGGTAGAAAATGATGAAGTCCTTGTACTGGGCTTCGGCCTGGAGCAGGTTCTCCTTGCCTCCTTCCTCGTAGTACGAATCGGCGATGGAGAGGAACGAGGTCGGCGTGTATTCGCTCTCGGGATAAGTGCTGATGAGCGTCTGGAAGGAAAGGCGCGACTTGATGAAGTGCTTCTTGCCCAGGAACTTCATCCCGTTTTCGAAAAGGGTCTTGTCGGGCGCCACCGCCCCCTCCTGCAGATCCGCGCCCTTGCGGCCGCCGCAGGAAGCCAGAACGATCAGGGCGCTCGCCAGCAAGGTCAGCCTGATAACAGTTCTCATTGTCACTGTCCCCATTCAGATTACGGTCAAGCCTCCTCGGCGAGAGTCTGCATCTGGCGAAACGTCTCACCCGGAGAGGGCGTTCCGAAGATGGCCGAACCGGCCACCATGATCTCGGCCCCGGCCCGAACCGCATCCTGCGTATTGGCTGGCTTGATGCCGCCGTCGATCTCGATCTTGACCCGGAGATTGTCCCGGGCCGCCATCTCCCTCAATTTTCTCATTTTATCGAAGCTCGTGGCAATGAAGCGCTGCCCCGAGAATCCCGGATTCACCGACATGATCATGACGTGGTGGCACTTGGGGAGGATTTCCTCCAGGACGCCGACCGGTGTGTGAGGATTCAGCGCCACGCCCGGCTTCGCCCCCTTTTCCCGGATCCTGTCCATTAGACGGTCCAAATGCAGAACTGTTTCATATTGGACGCTCAAATAGTCGGCGCCCGCGTCGATGAACGCATCGGCCATGTCTTCCGGGTTCGAGATCATGAGGTGGACGTCCAGGATCAGGTCGGTCTGTTTGCGCACCGCCTCGATCACCGGCAGGCCGAAGCTCAGGTTGGGAACGAAATGTCCATCCATGACGTCCAGGTGCAGAATTCGGCATCCGGCCTGCTCCATTTCCCTGACGGCGCCTCCCAGATCGAGAAAGTCGGCCGAGAGTAGAGATGGGGCGATCCAAGGCATCAGCTGGCGACCTCCAGAATGATCTTATCGTTTTCCTTCAACATGTTTCCCGCCTCGGGATATTGACGGACCACCTTGCCCCGGGATCTCCTGGCCCCCCTGGTGTAATTGACCTTCGGCGACTCGAAGCCGTTCTTCCGAATGAGGGACCGCACCCGGTTCAGATTCAAGTCCCTGAAATCAGGCATGATGTAGCTCTGGACCCGCTTCTTGCCCACCAGGACGTCGACGCGGGCCGTGAGGACTTCCGTGGACCCCGGGTTGGGGACCTGGCGGATGATCTGGTCCGATCCCACGTCGGCGAGGAAGATCTCGCTGGTGTGTCCGATCTCGTAGCCCGACTGTTGCGACATCAGGCGGGCGACCCGCTGTGTGGACCCGATGAGATCCGGGACCGGTTTATGCTGAACTCCCAGGCTCACCATCACCCTGACCCGGCCGTTGGCCTTGAGGCGGACGCCGGGAGTGGGAAGCTGAGCGACGACGGCGCCGTTGGGAATCGACGCGTCGTAGACTTCTCCCTCCACGGCCAATCCCAGGCCCAACGCTTCCAGTTTTTTTCTGGCCTGCTCCATGTCGGTCCGGATGAGGGACGGGACCACGACCTCCGTCGCCCGCGTCGCCACTCGCATGCTGATGATCAGGCTGAAGAGAAAAACGACCATCAGGACGCCGGCCAACAGGCCCAGCTTGACCACGGCCACGAACGGATTGCGCCGTCTGGCCGAACGCTTTTTCTTCCTTCTCCTGGAAACCATGACCGGTATCTATCTGCGGAGCAAACACGCTACCACACCGCCAGGGGTGACTCCAAGCGCTGGGAGCGACGACATTCTTGTCACCGAATGGAGCGGCGACATTCCTGTCGCCGAACGGAGCGGCGACATCCTTGTCGCCGAACGGAGCGGCGACATCCTTGTCGCCGAACTCCAGAGTAACGAGCGTATGAGCGTGTGAGCGGCGGTCTTCAACCCCCGATTCCGCGAGTCACGGGGGGACTGACAGTCCCCCCTCCTGTCCGCACCAGCCACGCGGCGAAGAAGGCCTCGCGCTTCAGGAAGTCCTCCTCCGGCTGCCGCACCAATTTGGCCTCCGGTTCCGAGTTGAGCAGAGTCTCCACCACCTCAAGGTTCTCCTCCGGCTCGGTGGAACAGGTGGCGTAGACCAACTGCCCTCCGGGGCGCAGCATTCGAAAACTGCTCCGCAAGAGGGCGCGCTGAATCCGGGACAATCGTCGGACGTCTTCCTCGGCCAGCCGCCACCGAATGTCCGGATTGGCCCTCAGGGTGGCGGTCCCGGTGCACGGGACGTCCAGCAGGATGAAGTCGAAACGGCTCCGGAACGGGGGATGGACCAGATCGGCCTGAACGGCCCCAAGCTGTGGGATCCGGTAGAGGCCGGCTCTGGCCTTCATCTGACGCAGGCGGGACAAGCTGAGGTCGCAGGAGATCAGGCGGGCGCGGGATCTTTTGCGGGCCTGAAGAATGAAGGACTTTCCCCCGGGAGCTGCGCAGAAATCGCCCAGCGTCCGGCACCCGCTGAGGTCGCCGAGTTGAGCGACCTCCTGGCTGGCCGGACTCATCAGGAAGCAGTGGCCCCGCCGATAGAGGGGATGCCGGACGAATGACCTGGAATTCACCCGGACGCAATGGGGAAGGCGGGGATGAGGTTGAAAAGGGACGCCTTCCCGGTCCAGCCGCCTGCAGAAGCTCGTCCGCGTCGTCCGGAATGGATTGACCCAAAGATACAGCGCCGGCGGGCGGTTGTTTCGCTCCAGAATCGTCCGCGCGTCCTCGGACCCGAATCTTGAGAGGTACCGGCGCACGAGCCATTCGGGGTGGCTGTAGCGGATGGACAGACTCTGGGTGTCGCCGGAATTTGGAGCAGCGGGCCGGTCGCGCAGAAAGCGGCGGAGGACGGCGTTGACCAGAGGCGCGGCGGAGGCCTTGCGGAATTCCCGGCAGAGCCGGACCGACTCATGGACCGCCGCCCGCTCCGGAATCCTCAGATGGTTGAGTTGAAACAGTCCCACACGCAATACTTGGAGCACTTCCGGATCCAGGCGGGCGCGGGAACGCTCCAGCAAACCATCCAGTTGATAGTCCAGGAGGGATTGGTTTCGCAGGACGCCGTAGACCAGCTCCGTCGCCAGCCGCCGATCGCGGTCCGGCAGAACTCCGAAATCGGAGGATTCGAAATGGGTTTTCAGGGAGACCCGGCGGCCGCTGCCACTGCCCAGGAGCACCCGCAGGGCCACCGACCTGGCCGTGGGCTTCACCCTCCAACTCCCAGGCGTTCTCCCGACCTCAGTGTCATCCCGTTGGTGAAGTCCCGGGCCCGCAGGCGCCCGCGGTTGGCCAACTGGAGTTCCAAGAGTTCCAGCGAGGTGCCTTGGCCGCATCCCACCAGAATGGAGCCCTTGCCGGTGGTGCGAATCCGGCCGTCCGGGACCGGGAAGGCGGAGGCGTGTGGATTGCGGCTTCGCCAGATCTTCAGGCGCTCCCCGCGAAAACAGGTGAAGGCGCCGGGCCGGGGATTGAAGGCGCGGATCTGGTCATGGATCCGGCATGCCGGCCGGGTCCAGTCGATCCGCGCGTCGTCTTTCCGGATGAGAGGGGCGAGAATCGCTCGCTCATGGTCCTGGGGGCGCGCCTGGAGCTCGCCCGAGAGGTAGGAGGGCAGGGTCCCGAGCAGGAGTTCGACACCCTGCCGTGAGAGTTGCCGTTCCAGATCCCCCGATGTGACGTCGGGTCCGATGGGGGTCGTGGATTGAGCCAGCACGTCACCGGTATCCATGCCCTCGTCCAACTTCATGATGGTCACCCCGGTCTCCTTCTCTCCGTTCAGGATGGCGTGGACCACGGGGGCGGCGCCGCGGTATCGGGGCAGGAGGGAGGTGTGGACATTGAGGCTGCCGAAACGGGGCCAGGCGAAGAACTCGCGGGGAAGAATCTGTCCGAAGGCGACGACCACCATCACGTCGGGCCGAGCTTGCCGGAGGAATTCCAGCGCCTCGGCGTCTCCACGGATTCTGGCGCACTGGAAAATCGGCAGGCCGAACTGAAGGGCGGCGACCTTGACGGGCGGCGGCGACAGCTTGCGTCCCCGGCCGCTTTTTCGGTCCGGCTGAGTGACGACGCCGGCCAACCGCAGGCCGAGGCGGGTTTGATTCTGAGCCAATGCCTCGAGAAACGTCCGTGCGAAATCGGGCGTGCCCAGAAACAGGACCCGCATCACCAGTCCCCGGAGCGGATCAGCTTCCGGATCTTGCGCTTGATCAGGTCTCGTTTGAAGAATGAAATCCGGTCCAGATAGAGAACGCCGTCCAGGTGGTCCACCTCATGGCATAGGGCCCGTGCCAGAAGATCCTGGGCCTCCACTTCGACCCGACGGCCCCGGGTGTCCTGCCCGGCGATTCGAATCCGTTGCGGCCGGTCCACCATGGCGGTGAATCCGGGGATGCTGAGGCACCCCTCCTCCCCCTTCTGCTCCCCCTCAGTCTCGAGGATCTCCGGATTGACCAGAACGATCTGGTTCCCTTTCTCTTCCCCGGCACTGATATCCACGACCAGGAGCCGGAGGTTGACCCCCACCTGCGGGGCCGCCAAGCCGATTCCGGGGGCCGCGTACATGGTCTCCAGCAAGTCCCGGGCCAGATCCCGCAGCTTCCCGTCGAAGGTCTCGACCGGTTCACTCTCGCGCTGAAGTTCGGGAGCCCCGAACTTGAGGATGGGTCTGATCATTCCGAGTTCCAGGAACGCGGGTCACATGGCCCGCACCCGTTCACGGAAGCTCTCCAGGTTGTTCTTGAGTTCGGACAGGTTGTCTCCGCCGAACTTCTCCTGAATCGCCTGGACCAGCACGATGGCCACCATGGCTTCGCCGATGACTCCGGCTGCGGGAACCACGCAGGTGTCCGACCGCTCGTACTGGGCCTTGAAGGCTTCCTTGGTCTCCAGGTTCACCGACATCAGCGGCCGCTTCAGGGTGGCGATGGGTTTGACCACGGCCCGAACGATGATCTCCTGGCCGTTGGAAGTCCCACCCTCGATGCCGCCGGCCCGGTTGGTCTTCCTGTAGAACTCCCTTTTCTCATCGTCGTAGAAGATCTCGTCGTGGAATTCGCTGCCCATGGGAGCCTTTTCCAAGCCGCTGCCGGTTTCCACGGCCTTGATGGCGTTGATGGACATGAGGGCCTGGGCGAGCCGTCCGTCCAGTTTCCGGTCCCAGTGGACATGGCTGCCCAGGCCCGGAGGAACTCCGGCGGCGCGGACTTCGAAGGTTCCGCCCAAGGTGTCTCCCCGGTCGATGGCGTCGTCCACGGCCGCCTTCATGGCATCGTCCAGATCCGGGTCGCAGCAGCGCAGGTCCGAGGACTCGATCCGGGGGATCAGATCGATGGACACCGAGTCCAGAAGTTCGTCCGAGATCCGAACGTTCCGAATCGAAATGACGTGGCTGTAGACCTGGATGCCCAGTTCACGGAGCAGCAGCTTGCAGAAGGCCCCGACCGCCACCCGGGAGGCGGTTTCGCGCGCGCTGGAACGTTCCAGGACGTTGCGCATGTCCCTGAACTGGTATTTCAAGGCCCCCACGAGATCGGCGTGTCCCGGACGCGGCCGCGTGACCTGCCGCTTGCGGACGCCCTCGGGATTGGGTTCCACGCTCATGACCTCGGTCCAATTGACCCAGTCCCGGTTGTGGATGATGAAGGCGATGGGCGACCCCAGCGTCTCGCCGTTGCGGACACCCGCGAAAATGTCCACCTGGTCGCTCTCTATCTTCATGCGGAGGCCCCGCCCGTATCCACTCATGCGCCGCCGCAGATCGGCGTTGATGAAATCCACGTCGACGGGAACCTGGGCCGGAAAACCCTCTATGTTGGAGATGAGACCCTTGCCGTGAGACTCGCCGGAAGTAAGAAATCGCAACATGATGTGTTATCCGGAACCTGCTGTTACTAAAGACGTTGCTTGGAAGCGGAACACCCTCTCTGGTAGACTCACCGGGCTTTTTCGGCCCGCTTCCGGCTGCCCCTGATGGCAGCGGTTTCCGCACTGCGGAGGCCTCATAGTCTAACATTTATCCGCAAACCGCCGGCGGGAGCGGCCGGGGCCGAGGATGACCATGGATTTCCTCTACAAGATCCTGTACGAGGTTGAGGAGTACGTCACCCTTACGATCCGAAGCGTCACCAACATCTTCCGCCGTCCACGCTACATCCAGGATACGTTCCAGCAGATGGAGACGATTGGGGTCCGGTCGGTCCTGATCGTGGTCCTGGTCGGCTTTTTCACCGGCGGCGTCCTGGCCTTGCAGACTTCGAAATCTCTGAAGGCGTTCGGCGCCGTGAATCTCATGGGGCAACTGATCTCCCTGTCGTTGATCCGGGAAATGGGTCCCGTGTTGACGGCATTGATGTTGGCCGGCCGGGCCGGTTCAGGCATCGCATCGGAATTGGGATCCATGGTGGTGACGGAGCAGATCAGCGCCATGCGGGCCCTCGGAACGGATCCTGTGAAAAAGCTGGTGACTCCACGTGTCATCGCCTGCACCACCATGGTGCCCCTCTTGACCGTGATCGCGGACGTATTCGGGTTGGTCGGCGGGTGGATCGTGTCGTTCTACAATCTCCGCTTGAATACGGCCCTCTATTGGAATGAGGCCTTTAGAGCCATCGACTACAATGTTGTGCTGGAGGGTCTGATGAAACCGGTCGTATTCGGCTTCATCGTCGGCTCCGTGGGTTGCTACTATGGCTTGGGAACCCGGGGTGGAACCAGGGGCGTCGGACGCAATACGACGCAGGCCGTCGTGACGGCCTCCATCCTG
Source organism: Acidobacteriota bacterium (assembly GCA_028874215.1). NCBI lineage: Bacteria > Pseudomonadati > Acidobacteriota > Acidobacteriota bacterium. The sequence goes on along the minus strand of JAPPLF010000061.1, from coordinate 208,446 downwards.
GTCATCGTGGCCGATTTTTTCCTGGGCAAGCTCATTCTGGAGTTGTGGCATTGAGTGTGATCCGCTTCGAGAACGTCACCAAGAAATACGAGGACCATACGGTGCTCGAAGATTTCGACATGGAGGTGCGCCGGGGCGAAACCATGGTCCTGCTGGGAGGATCGGGGTCGGGGAAATCGACCATCCTCAAAATGGTGGTGGGCCTGGTCAGCCCCGATTCCGGGTCCGTGTTCGTGGACGGCGAGGAGATCACTCGGCTTCGCGAGGATGACTTGATGCCGATTCGCCGGAAAATCGGCATCGTATTCCAGGAGGGAGCTCTCTTCGACTCCCTGACGGTCTGGGAGAATGTGGCCTATCGGGTCATTGAGTCCGACGGGTATACCATGGATCAGATCGACGACTGGGTGTACCGGCTCCTGGGATTCGTGGGATTGCAGAACGCCATCGACAAGATGCCCACCGAGCTGTCGGGGGGAATGAAGAGGCGCGTGGCCATCGCCCGGGCATTGATGGGCAGCCCGAGGATCATGCTCTACGATGAGCCGACGGCAGGGCTCGATCCCATCACCAGCAGAATCACCTGCGAACTCATCATGAGATTGCGGGACCTGGAGGGCGTAACCGGGATTTTGGTCACCAACGACCTGCAGGCGGTTCGCGCCCTTTCGGGGGAAGTGTCCACGAAGGCGCCGGATGGCACCGTCGACTTCAAGCCGGTGGACCCGGAGACGACATTGCGGAACACTCGATTCGTCATGATCAAGGATGGACGAATCCACTATGAGGGAGGAGACCCCTCCCGGGAGGGGGGCGACGAGTACGTCCGTGAGTTCCTGGCCTGATGCTCCCCTGGACTTCCACCGTGAAGTCCAGGTGTGTTGGGGTTTGAGGAGCCGTGGTGATTAGCATGCGTAGAGGTAGAGACAGAGGCAGACCGACCCGTCTCGCGGAACTCAAAGTCGGGCTTTTCGCCGTCGTCACCATGGCGATTCTGGGTCTGGCCGTCTTCAACATCGGCACCCGGGTCGGCCTCTTGGAGGAGACGTTTCGAGCCAAGACCTACCTCAACGACACTGCGGGGCTGAAACCGTCGGACATCATCCTCATCGGCGGCGTCGAAGCGGGCAACGTCTCGCGGATCAAGATCTCCAAGCCGGGCGAGATGCCCCCGACCGAGACGAACCGGATCACCTTGGCGGAGATCGGCGAACTGGAAAGACTGGCGGAGGAAGAGCGGCGCAAGCAGCCTCCCGACGATGAGCGTCTCAAGCAGCTCCAGTCCGGGATCGACAGAGTCCGGTGGCGGCTCCAGAACGTGGAGGTCTACCTGGACATCAAGCAGGAATACCGGGTCTGGGTCCAGCGCGACAGCAACATCTCGCTGGGGTCCATCGGGCTGCTTGGCGACAAGTACGTGGAGGTGTCGTTGGGGCGGTCCGATGAGCCCGCGCTGGTGGTCGAAGAGGAATTCGAGACCTGGTTCGGCGTGGAGACCGACGAGGTCGTGGTGATCACCGGTTCCACCGAGCCCGGTTTCAGGGAACTGATCATCGGAGCCAACGACGTGCTGGTCAACGTGGAGGCCCTGTCAGGACGGTTGGAAGAAATCATGGGGGGATTGGGAAGAGGAGAGGGTACCGTCGGCCAGTTTCTGACCAATCCCGAATTCTTCAACAACATCAACAAGATCATGGCCTTGTTCCAGCAAACCAGCGAAAGGGTGGCCATACTCACTGAGCGTCTCATCGAAGGGCCGGGAACCGTTCCCAGCCTTATTCGTGAGGATGACATCTACCAGAGCGTCCGGGGCATTTCCGCCCGGATGGATGAAATCGTCAGGCGAGTCGAGCAGGGGGAGGGCACTCTGGGCAAGCTCTCGAAGGACCCCTCGCTCTACGACAGCATCGAACAGACTACGGCGAGTCTCCAATCCATTACCCAGCGCATGGAAGCGGGAGAGGGCACTCTGGGCAAACTGTCAAGGGATGATCAACTCTATGTGGACCTGCGCCGAACCATGGACCAGATGGCGGTGTTCCTGGAGGCCGTTCAGGACGGTGAGGGAACCCTGGGACGGTTGGCGAAGGACGAGGCGCTTTACGAGAATCTGAATCATCTGACTTCGGAAATGGTGAAGTTGATCCATGACTTCCGGCAGGATCCCAAGAAGTTCCTGACCATCCGATTCAAGCTGTTCTGAGTCGGGGAGAGAATCCATGATTTCGCAAACCATCGGCCACGGAGCCCAGGTCATCCTGAGGGGAATCGTGCGGTGTTTGATGGCATTGCACGTCAAGCCCAATCACCTCACCTTTCTGGGGTTCATCACCAGCATCTGGGCGGCGTTCGTTTTTGCGAGTGGCCACTTCGTTACCGCCGGCCTGGTGCTGATCCTCGCCGGCCTGTTCGACATGGTGGACGGGATGGTGGCCCGGACCGCCAACACCGCGACTCCATTCGGGGCCTTCTTCGATTCGGTGATGGACCGCTACTCGGATTTGATCATCTACCTGGGCCTCATCATTTATTACGGCCAACAGGACCGGTTCACCTACGTCGTCCTGGTGAGCGTGGCCATGATGGGGTCGGTGCTGATCAGCTACACCAGGGCCCGGGCCGAATGCCTGATCCCCAGTTGCAAGGTCGGATTCCTGGAACGGCCCGAACGCCTGGTTCTGCTCATCATCGGCTCCTTCTACTTCATGGAACCCGTCCTCTGGGCCATCGCCGTCATCGGAAACTGGACGGTGATTCACCGGATTCTCCACACCCGCTCCCAGATGAGGCCGTCCGAGCCGAAGCCGGGTCAGGGGCGCGCGGGCCGGCAGCCCGCGGGCTCGATGCGGTACGTCCGGGGAACCTGGCGCTACGACGTGGTCTGCGTGATGATCCTGGGCTTTATTTTTCTCACTCCGGGCTCGGTCTTCGACGGCTCCCTCTTTTCCAAGAGGCAGGAGCCTGAAAATCAGCAGGAGATCGTACCCGATCCGAAGAAATCTCAGGTCCAGACCTTCAACCAAAGGGTCCTGCCGTCCTCCAGGCAGGAGATCTCACCCCCTTGAAACGAATGGATTCAGCGCGGATCTCCCTCCTCTTTCTGCTTCTGGGATTCTTCACGGGCCTTCCGTCGGGGGCCATGGAGACGGTTCCGGCAGCGCCCGGCCTGGAGTCGGTTCTGGAGAAGATGGACCGGAGAGGCGGAAATCTCCAATCCATGAGCGCGAGGATCATCCAGAAGAAATGGACCGACATCCTGGAGGAGTTCGACGAGGAAGAGCGGGGCGAATTTCATTTCCTCAGGGAGAATGAGGCGATCCGTCTGCGCAGAGACATCACGGAGCCGGGCGTGAGCACGCTCCTGATCAATGACGGGAAAGGGATCTTCTATCAGCCGCTTCTCAAGCAGGCCAACCGGTACGATCTGGGGGCGAGAAAGGATCGGGCGGAGTTCCTGCTGCTGGGCTTCACCTCCAAGAAGGAGGCTCTCCGCGATGCCTATTCCATACGATGGCTGGGTCCGGAGATGGTCGGCGGCCGGGAGACCTACGCGCTCGAACTGACTCCCCGGTCCGGCAAGGTCTCCGCCTTTTTCTCCCGTATCGTGCTCTGGGTCGACGGCCGGCTCTGGGTCCCCATTCAGCAGAAGCTGGTGGAGCCCACGCGCGACTACCTGCTGATCCGGTTCGAAGACGTCCGTTTGAACCTGGACCTGCCGGCTTCCAGGTTCGAGCTGGAGCTGCCTTCCGACGTCAACGTCATTCAGTTCTGAGAAAAAGGGGGGGCGATTTCGAATCGCCCAGTCTTCGTCGACCGGTTTGTCACAATGGGTTTCGGCGATTGGAAATCGCCGCTCCTTTACTTTGGGGGAGCTTCCGGGTAAGCCGACGGCGGCGGAGTCTACTCGGAATCCGAGCTCACAAGCCGGCCGTCCATCATCCGGATGACGCGGCTGGCGGCCGCGGCGGCATCCGGATTGTGGGTGATCATCAGGATGGTCTGGTTATAACGCTGATTCAGCTCTTTCAGGATGGAGAGCACGTTGTCGGAGTTCTGGGAATCCAGGTTTCCCGTGGGTTCATCCGCCAGGAGCAAGGCGGGTCGATTGATGACGGCGCGGGCAACGGAGATCCGTTGTTGTTCGCCCCCTGAGAGCTCGGAGGGCTTGTGATCCATCTTGCCCTCCAATCCCAACAGTTTAAAGATTTCTCGAGTCCGGGCCTCATTCTGATGGCCGTTGCCATGAATGCGGCACGCCAGCTCGATGTTGTGCCGGGCCGTCAGGGTCGGCAGGAGATTGAACCGCTGAAAGACGAATCCGATCTTCATCTTGCGGATCTCGGTCCTTTCCGCATCGCTGACCAGGCTCATCTCCACTCCGTCGATCCAGATCCGGCCTGAAGAGGGGGTCAGGAGTCCGCCCAGGAGGTGGAGCAGTGTGGATTTGCCGCAACCGCTGGGTCCCATGATGGCCAGGAACTCGCCGGTCCGGACCTTCAGGTTGATGCCGCGGAGAGCGGGGACCTCCATCTTTCCGATGCGAAAGACCATCTGGAGGTCCTCGGCTACCACCAGATTCTTGACTCGATCCATTTCCAGAGTGTGCCTCATTCAGGAGAGTCCCGGTGCGAAAATCAAATGACGGGAGCCCTCTCGGCCACGAGCCTTGACTGGACGATCCAGGGTAACCGCAATCGCCATTGTATACCGGTTCGGAATCGGGCTTCAACGTCTTCGGACGCCGGCAGCCAGGGGATCGGCGGTCTCCGCCGACCGGGAGAATCCCGGCGAATCGGTGTCCTGTTCCGGCCTATCGCAGCTCGATCAATTCCGCTCCCGGCGGAATCGGCAGGTCGAAATGCCGTTCCTCCAATTGGCGCCCGGTCTTCAGGCTCTTCGGGTCCAACCGGAGCCGGAGCGTGTATCGATCCCGGGGCCGTTCCAGCACGATCCTGGTGTTGACGACCGCCTGACCCTCAGCGACGGGCGCAGTGTAACGAATCAAGCTGGCAACCCCCCCGTCGGTGTCGTAGTAATCCTGACGCACCAGTTCCAGCCTGCTGCGCTCGATCCAGAGTCTCCTCTTTAGACGTAGATTTCCGCTTTCCAGTTCATGGATGACGTAGTACTTGGATCTTGCGTCCGTCTCCTCGATCAGGAAGACCCCCGCCGACGGCCCCACCGGCAGCGGCTCAATCAGGATGGCCGGGAAGACGTGCTCCGGTCGCACGTTGTAGATGGGATTGTCGTCGTTGCGCTCGAGATCGGTGCTGCCGGTGACGAACTTGTTCTTCGTAGGAGCCCAGATCTGGAACTTGGCCTGGCTGCTGGCCATGGCGATGATGGTGGTTCGAGTCAACGGATTCTGCACGTTGATGCGGATGGAATCGGGGCTCTGGGCGATGATTTGGGCAGGTGTTTTCCGATAGCGCTCATAGTAGTTTTCGTCCGGCGTTTCCCCTTGCAACTCCAGGCTCATCTTGGCGACCAGGCTTTCCATACCGGCGTAGGATGAGTTCACCAGTTGGACCAGGTCGGGGAGCGTGGAGTGCAGAACCTGTCGGTGGACCGGCGCCTTGTCGACCCGGACCTTCGTCTTGATGACCTTTCTGCAGCCGGCCGGCAACAGCGCCAGCATCAGGATCGCGAGGAGCGCGCGACCTGCCGAACCGGAGGCCGGTGGGATCACGTAGCCTCCCCGGAGAAAGCCTTCTTTCGGTTTCTTCTCCGGATCAGGACGATCCCCGTCAAGACGGCGGCCAGGGACACGAAAAGGACCACTCCCACGGTCTTCATTTCCTCCTGGACGAGCTGCTTGGCCGCCTCGCCGTAGAGGACTGCCAAAATTCCCCACATGAAGTACCGGATGCTCCTGCCCAGAGAGATCAGGACAATGAATCGGGCCAGAGGGATCCGGAAGAGTCCGGCGGAAAGGACGAAGATCTTGAAGGGAGTGGGTGGGGGGAGGATGGCCGGCACCAACAGAGTCCAGATCCCCCAGCGGTTGTACAGCCGCCGCATCTCGGTTCGCCTCTCCTCGGACAACCTCCTCTTGACGAAGTTCCCCCCTCTGCGTCCGACGCTGTACAGGAGCGTGCATCCCATCACCGACCCGGTGATGGTCATGGCCACGTAATAGGACATGAGGTCCCAGGACTGTCCGGTGGACAAGGCAATGATCAGAATGTCGTTTCCTTCGGGAATGGAAAGGAAGGAGGAATCGGCCAGCGCCACCAACAGCAGGGCTGGCCCTCCATACTCCACGATCGTCTCGTAGAGGCCGTTGAGCGTCTCCTGGATCTGCTGCCAGAAGCTCAAGCCGCAGACTGTGAAAAGCGCCATTTCGATAGACATGTTACCAAAGCCGATCCATGAGCCTGTTCGGGTTCCGATTCGGCTCACTCATTCGCCGGAACCTCCGAAGCGATAGAATCTATTAGAATTCAATAGAGGACTTCGTCCTTGGTCGGGCCGGTGCAAGACATGGATACGGAAGGCATCGAACATGAGACGGGCTGCATCGAGGCCGTTTACAAAGAACATGTTCTGGACGGAAGAGTTCGCTTCGTCAGCCTGCCGGGCAGAAAGTGCAGCCCCCGGATCATGGACACGCTTCTAGGTTTTGAGATCCGGGCCGGATCCAAAAAAGTCGTCTGTCCCGACATCACCAGCGCTCGCTACCTGGTGATTTTCACCGAGTTGGGATTGGACCGGGTCTGCATCCCCTACGACCCCACCCGGACCGCCAGGATTCTTCCCGACCTGGAGCACTCCTTCCGCCGGGTCAAGGAACTGCTGTCGGGAAGCTCCGGTTCCCAGACGGCGCAGCGGAGAACGGAACAGACGTTCGCCAAGCTCAGGGACCGTCTCCGGAAGGCGGAGCGGAGTGTGGCCGGGATCGATTCCTGTTGACTTGAAAGCGGATCTGTTTCGTTCCCGCCCCAGCTGGAAAAAACCGGATTACTTCTTGTCGTCCACGTCGACGTATTCGGCGTCGATCACCTGGCCATCATCCTCTTGAGCGCCACCCGCAGGATTCTCCGGCCCGCCGGGTCCGGACGGCTGAGGCTCGGCAGGTCCTGACTGCTGAGTCTGTTGGTACATGGCCTGAGCCACCTGGTGCGAGGCCTGCTGCAGCGTTTCCATGCTCTGCTTGATGGCCTCCACGTCGCCTCCCTCCATGGCTTTGCGGGTCTCGGCGATGGCCGCCTCGACGGCATTGGCGTCCGCTTCCGGAATCTTGTCCCGGTTGTCCTTGACCAGTTTCTCGGTGGAATAAACCAGGTTGTCGGCTTGGTTCCGGACCTCGATCTCCTCCTTCTTCCGCCGGTCTTCCTCGCTGTGGTCCTCGGCCTCCCTCACCATATTCCGGATCTCGTCGTCGCTGAGTCCGCTGGAGCCGGTGATGGTGATTTTCTGCTCCGTTCCGGTCCCCAGATCTTTGGCGCTCACGTTGAGGATGCCGTTGGCGTCGATGTCGAAGGTCACCTCGATCTGGGGGATGCCCCGGGGGGCGGGTGGAATTCCCGTCAGGTGAAACCGTCCCAGAGACTTGTTGTCTCGGGCCATGGGCCGTTCTCCCTGCTGTACATGCACCTCAACCGAAGTCTGGCTGTCGGCGGCAGTGGAGAAGACTTCGCTCTTGCGCGTGGGAATGGTCGTATTTCTGGGAATCAGCACGGTGGCGACGCCGCCCAAAGTCTCGATACCGAGAGAAAGCGGCGTGACGTCCAGGAGCAGGACATCCTTGACCTCTCCTCCCAAAACGCCGGCTTGGACGGCGGCGCCTACGCCGACCACCTCGTCCGGATTGACACCCTTGTGAGGCTCTTTGCCGAAGAACTCGCGGACGATCTCGTGCACTCTCGGGATCCGCGTGGAGCCGCCGACCAGAACCACCTCGTTCACTTCCTGGGGATTCATGGAGGCATCCGCCAGAGCTTGGCGGCAAGGTTTCACCGTCCTTTGCAGCAGATCTTCCACCAACCGCTCGAAGCGGGACCGGGTCAGCTTCAGGTTCAGGTGCTTGGGACCGCTGGCGTCGGCCGTGATGAACGGAAGGTTGATATCGGTCTCCTGGGTCGTGGAGAGTTCGGTCTTGGCCTTTTCCGCCGCCTCCTTCAATCGCTGCAGGGCCATCTTGTCCCGGGAGAGGTCGATTCCCTGATCTTTCTGGAATTCGTCGACCACCCAGTCGATGAGGCGTTGATCGATGTTGTCGCCGCCCAGGTGCGTGTCGCCGTTGGTGGCCTTGACCTCGACGATCCCCTCGCCGACCTCCAGGATCGAGATGTCGAAGGTGCCGCCGCCGAAGTCGAAAACGGCGATGGTCTGGTCCTCCTTCTGGTCCAGGCCATAAGCCAGAGCGGCGGCCGTCGGCTCGTTGACGAGCCTCAGGACCTCCAGTCCGGCGATTTTTCCGGCGTCCTTGGTGGCCTGCCGCTGCGAGTCGTTGAAGTAGGCCGGAACGGTGATGACGGCCTGGGCGACGCTCTCGCCCAGATACTCCTCGGCGGCGGACCGGAGCTTTTGCAGGATCATGGCCGACACTTCGGGTGGGGAGAGATTCTTGCCTCCCAGGACCACCTGGGCGTCACCGTTGCCAGCGGCGTAGACCTGGTAGGGGACCATTCCGATCTCTTCGTTCACTTCGCCGTACTTGCGCCCCATGAAACGCTTGATGGAATAGGCGGTGTTCTCGGGATTGGTGATGGCTTGACGCTTGGCCACCTGGCCCACCAGGCGCTCGCCGCTCTTGGTGATGGCGACGACTGAAGCAGTCGTGCGGCCGCCTTCCTGGTTGGCGATGACGGTCGGCTTGTTTCCTTCCATCACCGCCACCACGGAGTTCGTGGTTCCCAGATCGATACCGATGATTCTCGACATTTCGGTCTTCCTCCTGCGTGTCTATTCGCTAATGACTAGTAAGATTCGAAATCGGGGCTGTCAAGGGCGGATGTCCCGCCCTTGAGTCAGGACTTGGAGCCGCCGGAAGTGCCGCCGCGGTCCTGGATCTCCGCGGACAGCGCATCCAGCCGCCGCCCCAGCCGGCGCTGGGACCGGGCGATATGGAGAAGGTAGGCAAACAGCAGGGTCCAGATGACCATGTAGGCGGCGAAGAGATAGCCGATCATGATCCGTTCTCCATCATTTGGCCAGAACCTCCGCTTCCATTTCCCGAGTCACGCGCTCTTGGAGACGCATGGATGTTCTCAAGCAAAGAAGGACCGAATAGAGGGCCGCGAAAGCGAATACGGAGATCATCAGCGCGTCCTCCATCCTCGACTCCAGATTCGTGCCGCTGGAAGTGATGACCACGGGATGGTGGGTCCTCCACCAGCGGATGGACATCCAGACGATGGGGACGTTGATGAAACCGACGATGCCCAGCACGGCGCAGAATTTGTATTTCTGATCCCCCTCGGGAAGGCTGCTCCGGAGGATGAGGTACGAGACGTACATCAGCCACAACACCAGCGTGGTCGTGACCCGCGGATCGCCCACCGGCCACCAGGTGTACCAGATCGGCTTGGCCCAGATCGACCCGGTGACCAAGGTGATGGTCGTGAACACCACGCCCACCTCGGTGGACGCCACGGCCAACTGGTCCCATTTGACGCGCCGGGTCTTGAGATACGCGATACTGGCCAGGAAGACGACCAGAAAGGCCAGAAAGGCGTTCCAGGCGGACCCCACGTGGAAGTAGAAGATCCGCTGAACGTCCCCCATGACCTGCTCCGTGGGGGCGTACAGGAATGCGGCGTAGAGGGCCAACGCTCCCAGAAGGTAGGCCGGCGCCATGAGCCGTCCGGCCCAAGCCGTGTAACGGCGAATCGTCCGCCGGTCCGCATCAAGATTCTTCGACCACATACTCGAACACCAGATAAGAGGCCGCCAGGAAGATCACGTCAAAGGCGACCAGTATCTTAATCCATTGGAAGAATAAGCGGAACTTTTCCCCCAGCAGAACCTCCGTGCTGCCGTTCACCGCCGCCAGGATCACCGGAATGACGATGGGAAACAGCAGTATGGGAAGCAGGACCTCCCGGGTCCGGATGCTGGAGACCATGGCGCCGAACAATGTTCCCACGGCAGAGAATCCCAGGCTGGAGAGGAGAATCAAAAGCAGCATCCAGAGCGTGGCCGGGGTCGGGGAAAACTTGAAAATGACCATGAAGATGGCCAGGGTCAACAGGTCGACGGCCAACAGGAAGATCCAATTGGCCAGGAACTTGCCGAAAAAGATGAGTCCCCGGTCCATGGGCGAAACGAGAATCCCGAGCAGCGTCCCGTCCTCTCTTTCCGATTGGAACGAGCGATTGAGCTGAATCACGCCGGGAAAGATCAGGGCCACCCAGAGAATGCCCGGAGCCGCCTTCCGCGTGGCCTCGCTCGCCGGGTCGAACGCGAAGCTGAACACCATCAGGATCAGGAAAGAGAAGAAGAGGGTGGTGAAGAAGGCCTGGCGGGATCTGAATTCGATTCGAAGATCCTTCTCGGCCAGCGTCCAGATCAGGCCCAGCCCGTCCAGCACGCTTCGAATGGGACTCAAAGCCCCATCAACCCTTCCTGACCGTGATAAAAGACTCCCGCCGCCGCTCCGGTCATGAGCGTGGCAAGTGTGGCCGCCCAGAGGGCGGGCCAACTGAGGCGGGCCAAGTCGTTTCTTCGAGCCGGGACCAGCACCGACAGCCCCCCGGCGAAGATGGCCACGGAAGGCACGTGAGTGAAACCGCAGAGGGCATAGCTCAGGACCATGAGGCCTCGGGGCGAGAGCTCGCCCGCCGCGACCACACTCGCCAGGTCCTGGTAGGCCACCACCTCGGTCAGGATCCAGCGTTCGCCGATGAGCCGGGCGGCGACGGGCCACTCGTCCGGCGTCAGCCCCAGACAGAGAACCAGGGGATAGGCGACCCAGCTCAAGAGTGTCCGCAGCGTGAGATCCAGTTCCTTCTGGAGCGTCAGGTTCGAGACCCAGCCCGCCGTCGTTCCCAAGATCACGTCCAGCAGCTCGACCAATCCCAGCATTCCGATCAGGAGGGCGCCGACTCCCACCGACAGGCGGACGCCGTCGTTGGCGCCCTGGATGAGGCTTCCCATCCAGTTTGGAGACCCGGCGAAATCCTTCATGGGAGGTACGGTGCGCCGGGTCTGAGGCTCTTCTTCTTCCGGGACGATGATCTTGGACATCAGAACGGCCGCGGGAATGGAGAGCACCGACGCGGAGATCAAATGCCCGGCGATATAGGGAAAGACGGGCTCCAGGAGACCGGCGTAGACGGCCAGAACCGAGCTGGCGATGGTGGAGAGGCCCGACGCCAGGACCATCGTCAATTCGGATCGGGTCATGCGCTCCAGAAAGGGCCGGACCGTCAGCGTCGATTCGACGCCGACGAACAGGTTGCTGCTGGTGGCCAGGGCTTCGGCCCCGCTGATGCCGAATCCCCGGTGAACCCATCGGGCGATGTTTCTCACCACGAAGGGAAGGACTCCGAAGTGATAGAGCAGAGAGACGATCACCGAGAAGAAGACCACGGCCGGGAAGACCTGGAAGGCCAGGATGAAGCCCAGGGATTCCTCCTGTCCCGGACCGGCCGCCAGAGGACCGAAGAGGAATCGTGCGCCGGCGCCGGAGGCGTTGAGCAGAGTGGTCACGGCGCCGTTGAGGGCCACCAGGCAGACCCGGAAAAAGGGCCACCAGAAGACCAGGATTCCCATGACCGCCACGGTGGCGGCGGCGGCCGCCGACGTTCTCCACGAGACGCCGCGCCGATTGGTGGAACTGAGCCAGGCCAGGAAGACCAGCGTGCAGCATCCAAGCGCCGAGTAGAGGTTCCACCAACTCATGACTCAAGATCCCGCCGGCACAAGATGGGCAGCTTCGCCGGCATCACTCCCGTGACCCGGAACGGGATGCCGTTCCCTCCCCCTCCACGGCTCCCAGGTACGCCGCCTCAACCTCGCGCCGTCCCAGACCGTCGGAGGAACGGTCGTACACCAGGGAACCCCGGTGTTGAATCAGGACCCGGTCGCAAAGCTCCAGGCCCTCCGCCAAATTATGAGTCACGAGAAGTACGGTGTGGGTTCCATCCCTGAGACTTCGGAGAATGCTCGTCAGGAGCCGGTTCCCCTGCTGGTCCAGACCCACGTAGGGCTCGTCCAGCAGCAGCAGGGTGGGCTCGTGCAGGAGCGCACGGCCCAATGTCAGCCGCTGCTTCATGCCCCTGGAGTACTCCCGGACCAATTGCTCTCCAGCTCCGGCGAGTCCCATCCTCTCCAGCACCCTGCGGGACCGTTCCCGTGGCCGGGCGACGCCGTAGAGCCGCGAGTAGAACAACAGATTTTCCATCCCGGACATTTCCTGGTAGAGCAGGCTTTGGTGGGATACGTAGCCGACATTGCGCCGTCCCGCTCCGGACCCGTTGAATCGGAGGGAGATGGTTCCGCTCGTCGGCTTGAGCAGGCCGGCGACGAGTTTCAGCAGGGTCGTCTTCCCGGCGCCGTTGGGCCCGAACAGGGCGGCGAATTGGCCCTTTTCGATCTCGAGGGTCAGGTCCGAGACGGCCCGAAAGGCTCCGAACCGCTTGGTGAGGTTGGAGATGCGCAGCGCCATCAGGCCCTGGTCTTCCGGGTCTTTTTCCGCTTCCGCTCAAGCGCCTCGACCTGCTCGAAGACCTCCACGGCTCTCTCCTCGTATTCGGACTTCAATTCCTCGTAGTCCCGGGACGAAAGCTTGCCCATTCGGAAATCCATCTCGATGTCCTTCAGGTCGGAGACGACATCCTCCTTCTCCCGCAGGACCGCCTGGCGGTCGGTCCGGGGCGCTTCCGGGGGAGGTCCCGTTTTGGTCTCCCCCCACAGCAGGGGATAGGCCACGTAAAGGACCATTCCGATGAAAAGAATGGGAGCGATGATCAGCTCCATGAAGACTCCTCGCAAGGGGTAGAAATCCGCCGCTTCGGGATCAGGCGGCTTCCGTCCGAATTCTCTTCCTCCGGCGTCGCACGCGGGCTCGCGCAACCGGCTTCTTGTCCGGGAAAAAGAGGAAGACTCCGGCCAGGACCATGATGCCGATGCCGATCCAGACCCACTGCACCATGGGGTTCAGGAAGACGTGGAACGTCGCCTGGGTCAGGTCTTCGTTGTAGCCGGACAGAACCAAGTAGACATCGTCCATGAGGGTGCGCCGAATCGCCACTTCGCTCTGGGGTTGCTGGCCCTTGTGGTGAAAATGTTTCTGCGGAAAGAAGTTGCCGATGGGCTCCTGGTTCTCGTATCCGCTGATCCGGGCGTAGACCACGTCCTTTTCCGGGTCCGCTCTCTGGACCAGCTCATGGAACTTGAGGGTGTACTGCCCCAGCTTGAATTCCTCGCCCCGGTTCACGGTGACCAGCTCCTCCGAGGAGAAAAACGAGCTGGAAATGATGCCGATGAAGGCCACGACGACCCCCAGGTGGATGATGAAGCCGCCGTAGCGGCGCTTGTTCATGAGGGTCAGGTCCTTCAGGGCGACCAGGAACGATGAGGACCGTATGCCCTGGCGGGCCCGGGCGCCCTTGTAGAACTCGAAGAAGACGCAGAAGGCCACGAAGCCGGAGGCGGAATAGAAGAGCAGAGGGATCATGCTCCGCACGCCCAGGAAAAGGGCCAGTCCTCCAAAGAGCAGCCCGCCGGCCAGCGGGATCAGGAAGTTCCGCTGGAAATTCTTGAGGGAGGCCTTTCTCCAGGCGATCAGCGGGCAGATACCGGTGAGCGCCAGGAGGGTCAGGGCCAGGGGCCAGGTGACCTGGTTGAAGAAGGGCGCCGCCACCGTGATCTTCTCGCCCCCCAGGACCCACTCGGTGACGATGGGAAAGACGGTGCCCCAGAAGATGGCGAAGCAGATGGAGACGAACAGCAGGTTGTTCAGCAGGAAGGTCGCTTCCCGCGAGAGGAAGGACTTCATCTTCTGCTCGCTCCGGAGCTGATCCGATCTACGGACGATCCAGAAGACCCCGAACAGGGTCGACACCAACAGGAACACCGCCAACATCGGTCCCAGGTTGGAGACGGCGAAGGAATGGACCGATGAGATGACGCCGCTCCGGGTGATGAAGGTGCCGAAGATGGAGAGCTCGAAGGCGACCAGGACCAGAATGAAGTTCCACAGCTTCAGCATCCCCTTCTTCTCGGTGATCATGATGGAGTGCAGGAAGGCGGTGGCGAAGAGCCAGGGCATGAAGGAGGAGTTCTCCACCGGGTCCCACGCCCAGTATCCTCCCCATCCCAGCTCCTCGTAGGCCCAGACCCCGCCCAGCGTGAAGCCCATGGTCAGGAAGATCCAGGCCACCAGGGTCCAGCGCCGGGTCACGCGGATCCAGGAGGTGTCCAGCGTGCGGGACATGAGAGCGGCCATGGCGAAGGCGAAGGGGATGGTCAGGCCGATGTAGCCCAGGTAGAGAATCGGCGGATGGATCACCATGTACGAGTTTTGGAGCAGAGGATTGAGACCGTTGCCATCGGAAGGTGCCGCTCCGGCGGGGAAGGTGTCGAAGGGGTTGGTGGCAAAGGACAACAGGAGCATGAAGAAGCCCAGGGTCCCGGCCATCACCGCGGTGGCATAGGGCATCAACTTTCGGTTCTTGTCCCGGTTCTGGATCACCGCAACCAGGCAGAAGAAGGCGAGGACCAGCGCCCACATGAGCAGGCTCCCTGACTGGCCGCCCCAGAACGCGCTGAACTTGTAGACCGTGGGAATGCTGCTGGCGCTGTAGCTCGCGACGTATTGCACGCGGAAATCGTCCGTCATGAGGAGACGGATGAGACAGGCGGAGGCCGCCACCACGACCACGAACGCGGCTACCAGGCTGTTCTCGGCGCTCCGGGCCAGTGCCAGGTTCCTCCTGCGTCCCGCGATGGCCGCCGCGACGGCGCCGTACCCGGACAGAGCTAGACCGCCAAGCAGACAATATCGACCGAGTTCAATCATGTTCCGTCAATACGGACTGTCGGAGGTCTGGTCCTTGCCGGAGGAAGCGGTTTGAGCCCCCTCATATTTGGAGGGGCATTTGGCCATCAGGAACGTGGCTTGGAAATGGTGCCGGCCGGCATGGTAGGTGCCTTCCACCACGACCTCGGCCCCATCCTTGAAGGTGTCGGGGATGACCCCCTGATAGGTGACGGGAAGAGTGTTGGTGGTCTCCTTTTCCATCACCAGGAAGTCGACTTGCGACCGCTCCCGATCGATCCGGATGGAGTCGGATGAGACATGTCCATGGATGCGCAACCCCACGCCGGCGAGGTCCGACTTCTTTTCCATCAACTCCGACAGGGTGTAGTAGTAGACCATGGTGTCGTCGAAGCCGCTGACCATCAGGTAGCTCACGGCGCCCACGATCAAGAGGCCCGCCACGATGAATTTGGGCGCTGGCAATCTGGACACGGACATGGTGCCGGCCATTGTAACAACTTCTCCAAGTGGGGAGAAGCGACTCCCCGAGAGGAATTCGAGGAGCAAGGGTTGCCGGACTCGGATGAACGCCATGCCGGGGGCGCCCATGGAAAGCGATCGGTCTTCACGCTGAGAGAAGCGATGCCATCACCGTCAGGTCCGCCCGGCGTTGGACGGCTCGCCCACCATCCGGAGCCGTATTGGGACTTGGAGTATTTCGGAGCGGACACAGAAAAAAGGAGGCGGGAAAGGGTTCCCGTGTCGCCGAAGGACGAAGACACGACCCCCTGGGAAAATGCCTCGGGGGTCGTATCTCTTTTCTTGAGCCGTCGTGCGGTCTCGAAGGGTGGTTACCCACTCACCAAAAGAACGACGACGAAGGTCAAAAGGGCCAGGAACTCGATGAAGGCGAGTCCCAGGATGAAGAAGAAGCGGATCGTGTCGGAGGCTCCGGGGTTTCTGGAGACGCCTTCGCAGGCGGCGGTCAGGACCCGGCTCTGACCGTAGCCGCAGCCGGCCGCGGCGATGGCCATGGCGACGGCGAGCCAATGAATTTCCAGACTTGTGGAGGCGCCGCCTTCCTCCGACTGTGCCTGCACGGAGACCACCGGCAGCAGGATGGCAACGACCAGAGCAATGGCCAGAAGGCCGAACTTTCGGTTCATAAGATGACTCCTTCCAAGGTTTGAGGTGTGAGCCCGTCGCATGGAGCGCCCGAATCAGTGTTCTTCGTCGTGTGCGTGCTCCACGGAACCAGCGATGTAGACGATGGTCAAGACGGAGAAAATGAAGGCCTGTAGCGTGCCGGCAAAGAGGCCCAGGGCCATCACCGGCATCGAGATCACAAAGGGGAACAGTTGATTCAAGTTGGTGACGATCAGCTCCTCGGCGTAGATGTTGCCCATGAGCCGGACGGAGAGGGAGAAGGGCCGCGCCATGTGGCTGATGATCTCGATCACGAAAAGGACCGGGGCGATGGCCAGTGACGGACCCGCGAAGTGGGCCATGTACTTGACGAAGCCGTGAACCCGGAACCCATGGTAGTTGTAATAGAGGAAGACGAGGATCCCGCAGGCCGCCGTGATGTTGATGTTGCTGGTGGGCGACATGAACCCGGGAAAGAGCCCCAGCAGGTTGCCCGCCAGGATGTAGAGGAACAGCGTCCCGATCAGGGGGAAGAAGCGGCGTGCGTCGGGTCCGATGATCTCCTTCATCAATCCCAGCAGGCCTTCGACCAGAACCTCCAGCATCTGTTGGACCGCGCCCGGATTCTCCACGCTCAGGCGCCTCCTCACCAGAAGCGCGACCGTGGTGAGGATGAGGCAGACGAAGATCACCATGACCAGATGGGCCGGAAGGACGTCGTGGTCCACGTGGAATCCCAGGGCCTCGGCCAGAGGGTTCGCGATGTAGCGGTTGAAGAGAGTCGCCGACAGGAACTCGTGGTGCTGATCCATTTGCGGTCCTGTTTCAGAAGTTCGTCCGTCCCGAGGGTGTCACGCCGGATCAGGCATGAACTGTGCGGGTCAGGATTTGTACAACGCCTCCAACATTGCTGAAAGGATGGGTATGGAAAGCCCCAGGACCGCCCCCGGCACACTCAAAAAGGGAATATGCATCATAGCAAAGAGACCTCCCAGCATCAAGACCATGCGACCCCCGTTCAGGGCCAGAAATCGCAGGGCCGAAGGCTTCCCGTCCGGCGCCAGCAGCCGGGTTGCCAGCCGGTCCAGGACCTTGAGGTTGATGAGGGCGGCCACGGCTCCGGCCAGGATGGATACGGCCGCCCAGAATCCGTAAACCAATCCCCCGATGAGGGAAATGGCGGCCAGGAGGATGGCGGCGTTGCGTGAGATCCGTTCCAAGACTTACCTGCTGAACATCCGAACGACCCGGACCAGGCCGGCGACTCCTCCCAGCAGCAATCCCGCCAGGGAGATCCAGGGATCGGACTCCAGGCGCCGGTCCAGAAAGCGGCCGATCAGGTAGCCGACCAGAAGACACGAGGGGAGCAGAAAAATAATGGAGCTGTATCGAGCCACCTGGGCGTAGACGCCACCCTTTTCCCGCTTGCCGTTTCGCAACTCTTTCCGCGTCACGATCCGTGTCCAGGATGCGGGACGAACCATGCCGTCCCCGTTGCCGTTGAAGGGAGCCGTCCGGAATCTTCAGAAAACCAGTGGGAGACTGGCGATTCGGGCCAAGTTGAAGAAAGGATCCGGGTAGATCCCCATGGCAATGGTAAAGAACCCCGTGACCAGGAGGACGAACCAGACTCCCACGGAGAAGCTCAACGGGACCGGGAGCGACTCCCTCTCGATGAACATGGCCACCACGATCCGCAAGTAGTAGAAGAGGGAGACGACGGCATTGAGTGCGGCCACCACGGCCAGCCAAATCAGCAGTTGTCCGTGAGCCTGCCCGGCCGCCATGGCCGATTCGATCACCGCCGCGAACACGGCGTACTTGGCGATGAATCCGGCCAGAGGAGGGATGCCTGCCAGCGAGAGGAAGAAAATGAGATTCAGTATCGCCAGACCGGGATGCTTGAAGTAGAGGCCGTTGAAATCCTCGATCGACTCCCCGATCACGTCCCGCCGCCGCAGCAGAATGACGATGGCCCAGACGCCGAGGTTCATGAAGGTGTAGGCGAACAGGTAGACCACCGACGCCGAAACCCCCTGCTGGGTGCCCACCACGAGTCCCATCAGAACGAACCCGGCGTGGGAGATGCTGGAATAGGCCAGCAGCCGTTTGACGTTCTGTTGCGTGACCGCCGCCACGTTGCCCCAGGTCATGGTCGCCATGGCAATGACGGCCAGGACCCCCATGTACAGGTCGTGAAAGTCATGGAAGGTCACGTAGAAGATGCGCAGGAATACGGCGAAAGCGGCGCCTTTGACCGCCACCGACATGAAGGCGGTGATGCCGGTGGGCGCACCCTCGTAGGCATCGGGCGCCCACATGTGGAAGGGGACGGCCGCGATCTTGAAGCAGAGGCCGGCCAGCATCAGGAAGAGGGCCAGGATCAACAGGGTGTTGTCCTCACGCTTGGCCGCCTCCTGGGCGATGACGTTCAGGTTGGTGCTGCCGCTGATCCCATAGAGCAGGGACATCCCGTAAAGGATGATGGCGGTGGAGAAGGCTCCCATGAGGAAATACTTCATGGAGGCCTCGTTGGAGCGGCGCTGACGGCGCAGAAAGCCGACCAGGATGTAGGTCGAAACCGACATCAGCTCCAGACCCACGAAGATGGTGACCAGATCGATGGCCCCGGCCATGAACATCATGCCGGACGTGGCGAAGAGGAGGATGGCGTAGTACTCGCTGTGTTGGGCGTCCTCGACGTCGAGATGCCGGTACGAAAGGGCGACTGCCAGAATGGCCGAAACCAGGAAGAGGAGTCCGAAGACCTCGGAGAAGGCATCTTGAGTCACCATCTTGTAGAAGGCTTCGCCGTTCCCGGTGCCCCACAGGCGCCAGAGCTGAAGCGAGGCCGCCAGCAGCCCGACCAGGGCGAACAGCACCGACAGCGATTTTCCGCGGAATCCCAGGACCCGGGTTCCCCGCCCGGGCAGGATGAAGTCGATGCAGAGGAGTCCCAGCCCCCAGACGATGAGATGCAATTGAGGTGCGATGGCCCGGGCGTTCAGTTTGAGGAAACCGAATAGTTCCCCGGCCGCCGGTATTTCGGGCATCTATCGGTCTCCGATCCGGGCCTGCATGGAGCGGGGCTGGAATTCCCCGGGCCTCACCTTCTCCACGATCTGATTGACGGGCTCGTGCAGGTAGGACAGGAACGGGCTCGGATAGAGGCCGATCCAGAAGGCCAGAATGATGAGAGGGACGAACGTCGCCAGCTCCCGGGGGGTCAGGTCGGGAAGCTTGCGGTTCTCTTCCTGCTTGATGGGGCCGAACATCACCCGCTGGTAGAGCCAGAGCATGTAGGCCGCCCCCAGCACGATGCCGGTGGCTCCGAATACGGCCCAGAGCTTGTAGTCGGGATCGGCGAAGACGCCCTGCAGCACCATGAACTCTCCGATGAATCCGTTGAGCGTGGGCATGCCGATGGAGGAGAGGGTCATGATCAGAAAGACGACGGCGTACACCGGCATGACGTGGGACAGGCCGCTGTAGTCGCTGATCATGCGGGTGTGCCGGCGCTCGTAGATGATGCCCACGATCAGGAAGAGGGCCCCGGTGGAGATCCCATGGTTGATCATCTGGAGGATGCCTCCCTCCAGCGCCACCGGCGTCACGATGAAGACCCCCAGCATGCAGAATCCCAGGTGGCTGACGGAGGAGTAGGCCACCAGTTTCTTGATGTCCTTCTGCATCATGGCCACCAGCGCCCCGTAGATGATCCCGATCACGGAAATGGCCATCATCCAGGGGAGGAACTCCATGGTGGCGTCAGGCAGGATGGGCAGGCTGAAGCGGACGAAACCATAGGTGCCCATCTTGAGGAGCACCCCGGCCAGGATGACCGAGCCGGCCGTCGGAGCCTCGACGTGGGCGTCCGGGAGCCAGGTGTGGAAGGGAAACAGCGGAACCTTGATGGCGAACCCGACGAACATGGCCAGGAAGATCCAGTACTGGAGATCGGGCGGGATGCCCAGTTCCTGAAAGGCCAGGACGTCGAAGGACCAGACGCCCTTGACGGCGTACTGGTGAAAGTAGAGGGCCAGGATTCCCAGCAGGAGCAGGACCGATCCCAGCAGCGTGTAGAGGAAAAACTTGATGGCGGCGTATAGCTTCCGGGGGCCGCCCCAGATCCCGATGATGAAGTACATGGGCACCAGCATGACTTCCCAGAAGACGTAGAAGAGGAAGAAGTCCAGGGCCATGAAGACGCCCAGCATCCCCGTCTGCAGGATCAGGAAGTAGCAGTAGTACTCCCGGACCCGGGTGGTGATCGCATTCCACGACGAGAGGATGGAGATGGATCCGAGCAGGGTGGTCAGCAGGATCAGCAGCAGGCTGATGCCGTCGATTCCGAAGTAGTACTGGACGCCGAGCGACTCGATCCACGGGGCCTTGAAGACGAATCGCATCCCGCTCGCGTCGATGTACTCCGGCCGGTTGAAATGGGTGATCAGGGGGATGGAGACCAGGAACCCTGCAAAGGCGACGATGTTGGCGATCCACTTGACCTCGGTCTCATGCTCCTTCCCCTTGGGCCAGAGCATAATGATCAGCACGCCCACGAGTGGGAAGAAGCAGACGATGGTCAGGATGTTGGTCATGAAAAAGCCCATAGGACTATGCTCCGAGGTAGAGATAGCAGCCGATGATGAGCACCAGCCCCAAGACGAAAAAGGCGATGTAGCGTTGAACCAGGCCGGTCTGCAGCCGCCGGAAGACTGAGCTGAAGAACTCCACGATCTCCGCCGTCAGATTCACCAGCCGGTCCACGATGTGGATGTCCGCCTGACCCGAGATCCAGGCGGAGATGCGGGTGGCGGCGGCGCTTCCGTTCACCAGACCGTCCACCACCTTGAGATCGAAGGTGCTGAGCCAGGTTCCCAGGTCCTTGCAGCGATTGACGAAGAGGCCGTCGTAGGCCTCATCCACGTAGAACTTGTTGTAGACGACCCGGTAGAGGCCCTGGAACCGCTCCCTCAACTGCCCCGCCTTCTCGGGCCGGGCGAGGAAGAAGTGATAGGCCAGGAACACTCCGCATCCGGCCACCGCCACCGATACCGCCGCCAGGAGAATCTCCTCCAGGTGGGAATGGTGGGCCCCCGCCTCGGGTTGCCAGGCCGTGGCCAGGACCGGCTCCAGGAAGTGCTCGAATACGTTGGGGCCCAGCCAGGCCAGCCAGGGCGGAAGCCCCACGTAGCCCGCCACGACCGACCCGGCGGCCAGCACCATGAGGGGGACGGTCATCACCCGGGGCGATTCGTGCGGCGCATGGCCCGAATGGTGGTCATAGCGTTCCTCCCCGTAAAAGGTCAGGAACATCATGCGAAACATGTAGAAGGCGGTCATGCCCGCCACCAGGACGCCGACGCCCCAGATGATGGGGCTGCCTCCCGGCAGGCTGTAGGCGCGCCACAGGATCTCGTCCTTGGAGAAGAAGCCGGACAGGAAGGGTGCGCCGGCGATGGCCAGGGTGCCCACCCCCATGGTCCACCAGGTGGTGGGCATGTATTTCTTCAGGCCGCCCATCTTCATCATGTCCTGTTCGTGGTGCATGCCCAGGATGACGCTGCCCGAACCCAGGAAGAGGAGAGCCTTGAAGAAGGCGTGGGTCATCAGGTGGAAGATGCCGGCGGTGACGGCGCCCACGCCCAGGGCGGTCACCATGTAGCCCAGTTGGCTCACCGTGGAGTAGGCCAGAACCCGCTTGATGTCCCGCTGAAACAGGGCGATGCAAGCCGCCAACACGGCGGTTACGATTCCCACCACCGCCACGATCAGCATGACATCGGGCGCCCGGCTGTAGATGGCCGCCGACCGGGCCACCATGTAGACGCCGGCGGTGACCATGGTGGCGGCGTGGATCAGGGCGCTGACGGGAGTCGGACCCTCCATGGCGTCGGGAAGCCAGGTGTAGAGGGGAATCTGGGCGCTCTTTCCGGTGGCGCCGATGAAGAGGAGCAATGCCGCCCAGCTCAACGGGCCCCATGCGGCCTCGGGTTCCGGAACCAGAGTGGCGATCCGGGAGAAGAGATCGGTGAAATCCAGGGTCCCGAACCAGGAGAAGAGCAGAAGCATCCCCAGGATGAAGCCGTAGTCGCCGATCCGGTTGACCACGAAGGCCTTTTTGGCGGCGTCCCCGGCGCTCCTCTTCTCCATGTAGTAGCCGATGAGCAGATAGGAGCAGAGGCCCACTCCTTCCCAGCCCACGAACATGAGGAGGAAATTGTTGGCCAGGACCAGGGTGAGCATCATGAACATGAACAGGTTCATGTAGGCGAAGAAACGATAGAAGCCCTCTTCTTCGTACATGTACCCGATGGAGTAGAGGTGGATCAGGAATCCGATTCCCGTGACCACCAGGATCATGACGGCCGAGAGCGGATCCAACTGGAAACCCCAGTTGATCTGGAACGGGGCGAGCTCGCCGGAGACGGTCCGGACCATCAGTCCCGGAATCCAGTTGAAGAGATTCACCTCGTGGATCCGGTTCTCCGGGTCCAGCTCCAGCAGTCCGGCGAAAGCACCCAGCGAGATCAGGAACGCCAGGAGCACCGCGCCGCAGGCGACCACGGCCACGAAATTCTTCTGCGGCCGGCGCCCGGTCCGGCGGACGCACCAGAGCCCCCACAGGCCGTTGATCAGGAATCCCGCCAGGGGACAAAGGGGAATGAGCCAAATGTAGTTCAGCATGCCATGGACCCCGGCTCAGCCTCTCATGAGGTCGATTTCATCCATGTTGACGGTTTCCCGGTTGCGGAACAGGGCGATCACGATGCCCAGCCCCACTGCCGCCTCGGCGGCGGCGACGGTGATGACGAAGACGACGAAAACCTGGCCCGCCAGATCCTGCAGATGAGCCGAGAAGGCGATCAAGTTCAGATTCACGGCATTGAGCATGAGCTCGATGGACATGAAGATGATGATGACGTTGCGCCGGGTCAGCACTCCGACGGCGCCGATGGTGAAGACGATGGCGCTCAGGAAGAGGTAATGGTTGGGTCCGATCATCCTAGACTCCGCACCGGTTCAGATCTCCTTCTTGGCCAGTACCACGGCGCCCACGATGGCCA
Source organism: Acidobacteriota bacterium (assembly GCA_028874215.1). Classification (NCBI taxonomy): domain Bacteria; kingdom Pseudomonadati; phylum Acidobacteriota; species Acidobacteriota bacterium. The sequence continues at coordinate 185,301 of JAPPLF010000061.1, read as the reverse complement.
CCAGAAGCAGGACCGAGGCAATCTCGAAGGGAAGCAGGTAGGTGCTGTAGAGAACCGTCCCTACGGCTTCCGTGTTCATGGTCTCGGTAGTGGTGATGATCCCCGATTCCGCCAGTCCCTCCTCCAGAGAAACCGTTCCCCGGAAAATGAGAAGGCTCAATTCCAGGCAGAGGACCACGGCCAGGACCAGGCCGGTCCTCCATTGCCGGCTCACCTTCGGCTGCCGGTCCAGAGCCTCGATGCTGACCAGCATGATGACGAAGAGAAAGAGCACCATGATGCCGCCCACGTAGACCAGCACCTGAACGGCGCCGACGAACTCCGCCTCCATGAGGAAGAAGAATCCCGCCACCGCCAGCAGCGCCGAAACCAGGTAGACGGCGCTCCGCACCGGGTTCCGCGCGGTCACGGTGAGAATGGAGAAGGTCACCAGGATCAGCGCCAGGGCGTAGAAGAGATAGGTTTCCATGCTCGATCAGTTGTAATTCTTCCCGAAATCGATGCGGTCCCAACACTTCTCCAGGCGCTCACGATCCCACACCATGTCCCTGCGGTCGTATGCGGCCAGCTCGAAGTCCTGGGTCAACTCGACGGCGTTGGTGGGACACACCTCCTGGCAGAGCCCGCAGAACAGGCAGCGGGAAGTGTCGAACGTGTAATGCGTCAGCACCTTCTTGCGGCTCTCCGGATCCCTGGTGGAGCCGACGACGATCAGGTCTTCCGGACAGATCAGGGCGCACAGGTCACAGGCGATGCAGAGAGTCTCACCCGTTTCCGGGTCGTTGTTGAGACGGGGAGCTCCCTTGTAGCGCTCCGCCAGCTTGGGCTTCTCGGTCGGATACTGTTCCGTGTACACCTTGGTGTAGGTGTAGCGAAAGGTCACGGCCAGACCCTTCACGATGTCCCAGAAGAGCATGCGGCGTAGTAATTCAATCATTGTTGATCCGCCTGATTCTTGTTCGATCCGTCAATTTACAAACCCGTTTTGGCATTGTCTACATGAATGCCAGCACCACTCCCGCCGTGACGATCACGTTGGCCAGGGCCAGCGGGAGAAAGAGCTTCCAGCCGTACCGCATCAACTGGTCGAAGCGGTATCGGGGAAGTGTTCCCCGGATCCAGATGAAGACGTAAAGCAGTAAAAACACCTTGATCACGAACCACAACAGCGGTGGGATCACGTCCAGGAACGAGAGCCACTCCACGTTGGGAAACGGCCTCAGCCAACCTCCCAGGAACAGGGTCACCGCCACCGCGCTGACCGTGACCATGGCGGCATATTCGGCGATGAAGAAGAGTGAGAAGCGGAAGCCGCTGTATTCGGTATGGAAACCGCCCACCAGCTCGGTTTCCGCCTCGGGGAGGTCGAAGGGCAGCCGGTTGGTTTCGGCCATGCCGCAGATGAAGAACAGGACGAAGGCCAAGGGCTGGTAAAAGATGTACCAGACCTCGGCTTCCCGCTGATTCTCCACGATCTGGACCAGGCTCAGCGACTGGGTCACCAGCAGCACACCGATCACGGAGAAGCCCAGGGCCACCTCGTAGCTGATCATCTGGGCGCTGGAGCGAAGCGCTCCCAACAGCGGATATTTGCTGTTGGAGGCCCACCCTCCCAGGATGACTCCCAGGATTCCCACGGAGGAAATGGAGAGCACGAACAACAGCGCGATGTTGATGTCGGTGACGAATCCTCCCGAAGCGGCCGAGTGGGTCGCGATGGACTCCACGGCGGCCGCGTCCAGAAAAGGACTCAGCGCCGAGCGCAGCAGGTTCTCCATCATGCCGGGAGGACCGAAGGGAATGACGGCGAACACCACGAAGGCGGGGACCAGGCTGATGGCCGGAGCCAGCGTGAAAATCAGCTTGTCCGACCGGGCCGGGACGATGTCTTCCTTGAGGATGAACTTCAGCCCGTCGGCGATAGGCTGAAGCAACCCGTGCCAACCCACGCGCATGGGTCCCAGCCGCACCTGGATATGGGCGATGACCTTGCGCTCGAGCAGGGTCATGTAGGCGACGGCGCCTGAAAGAACCAGTACGATCACCGCGACCTTGGCGAACGGTATGATTCCGTAGACGATGATCCACTCGGCCATTAGCGGTCGATCTCCCCCAGCACGATGTCCAGCGTTCCGATGATGGCCACCACGTCCGCCACCAGGTGTCCGCGCACCAGCCTCCGCAGCGCCTGGAGACTGATGAACGTGGGTGGACGGATGCGGAGCCGGAAGGGTTGCGGCGATCCGTCGCTGACGATGTAGTATCCCAACTCACCCCTGGGGCTCTCGATGCCCGAGTAGTATTCGCCTACGGGCGGCTTGGGAATCTTGGGAGCCCGGCCTCGGACCGGGCCGTCGGGCAGGTCATCCAGGATCTGGGCGATGATGCGGCGGCTCTGCCGCATCTCTTCGAGCCGGATCAGGTAGCGGTCGTAGGTGTCGCCGTTCTTCCCCACGGGCACGTCGAATTGGAACTGCTCGTATCCGCCATAGGGCCGGAGCTTGCGCAGGTCGTGGTCGACCCCGGAGCCCCTGAGCGGGGGGCCGCTCAGCCCCCAGTCGATGGCCTCTTCGGCCGAAATGACGCCGACCCCCCTGGTGCGCTCCAACCAGATCCGATTCCGGGTGAGGAGCTGCTCGTACTCGTCGACGCGCTTCGGAAACTCGTCGATGAACTTCCGGCAGGCCGCCTCGAACCCGGGAGGCATGTCCAGCCACAACCCTCCCAGCCGGAAGGCGTGGGTGGTCAGTCGCGCGCCGAAGATAGCCTCGAACAGCTTCAGGACCTCTTCCCTCTCGCGAAAGCAGTAGAGGAAGACGGTCATGGCCCCGATGTCGATGGCATGGGTGGCCAGCCAGAGCAAATGGCTCGCGATCCGGTTGAATTCCGTCATCATGATCCGAATGCGCCGGGCGCGCTCCGGGATTTCTATCCCCAGCATCTTCTCCACTCCGAGCACATAGCCGTAGACGTTGGAAACGGCGGCGATGTAGTCCGTCCGGTCGAAGTAGGGAGTGCACTTGATGTAGTTCCGGTTCTCGGCGATCTTCTCCACCCCCCGGTGGAGGTAGCCGATGATGCTCTCGGCGTCGACCACCCGTTCCCCGTCCAGTTTGAGCCGGACTCGCAGCACGCCGTGAGTGGACGGGTGCTGGGGACCCATGTTGATCTCGAGTTCCTTGGTGTCGAGTATGGTCTGCCGTTCCATGGGTTAGTCGGGGGTCTTTCTGATCTTCAGGTGATTGCGGATCCAGCTCTGGTCCTGCAGTTTGATGTCGTAGTCCTTCCGCAGCGGAAATCCGTGCCAGTCCTCGGGCAGGAGAATGCGTTTCAGATCGGGATGGCCGGAGAACAGAATCCCGAACATGTCGTAGACCTCCCGCTCCAGCCAGTCGGCGGTCTTCCAGATGGAGGTCATGGACGGAACCGGATCGCCTTCCGCAAACCGGCTCTTGACGCGGAGCAGCCTCTTCGCGGCGTAGGAATAGAGCTGGTAGACCATCAGGAACCGCTCCTGGTCTCCCAGGTAATCCAGGGCCGAGATGTCGATCATGTAGTCGAAAGGCGATTCGGAATGGTCCCGAAGGGACAGCATGACGTCGTAGAGGACGCCCGGCTTCACCGTATAGATGCTCTGGCCCAGGAACGACTGTCCCGAGAGGATCTCCCCCGGGAACTGCTTTTTCAGGCCTTCCAGCAGGGCATCTTCCTTCAGGTCCTCGTAGCTTGGCCCCTTCTTTCTCGCCTTGCGAGGCCGCCGCTTGCGGAGCGGACGCTTGCGGAGCGGCCGTTTGCGAACCGGTCTCTTCCCCGCGGTCCGGGCGGTCCGGGCCTTGGGCTTGGGCCGGGCGGCGGGGGCCTCTCCGTCGGTACTGTCAGCGGTCGTCTCGCTCTTGGTGCGGGCCCGGATCCTGGGCTTGGGCCGCGCAGGCCGGGGCCTTCGCTTGGGCCGGGCGGCCGGAGCCTCTTCACCGGCGGGCGCAGCCGGGGTCTCTTCCGCTGCCCGGGACCGGATCTTCGGTCTGGGCCGGGCACCCCGGAGCCTTGGTCTGGGGCGGGTCCGGGGCCTTCGCTTGGGCCGGGTAGCCGGGGTCTCTTTCTCGGGAGCAGCCGCGGTTTCCTCCTCGGAAGGGGGAGCCGGGGTTTCCTTCACCGGAGGGGCAGCCGGAGTCTTTTCCTCGACAGGGACGGCAGCCCGGATTTCTTCCTCGGAAGGGGCGGCAGGAGTCTCCCGCTTGGGTCGGGCGGTCCGAATCTTCGGCTTGGGACGGTAACCCGCAATCCTCGACTTGCGGCGGGCCCGCTTGGGCTTATCGCCGCCTGTGTTGCTCTTCCTGGCCTTGGTTTCTTCGTCCATCTTCAAGAAGGATTGGGAAGGGCTACAGGGGAATCTAGCTGGCCCGCGGCTCCGGCTTGTCCGTGATACTCATCAGATCGATCTTGTCCTGGAGACGCATGAGTCCGTACAGAAGCGCCTCGGGCCGCGGCGGACACCCCGGTATGTACACGTCCACCGGTATGACTTTATCCACTCCCTGCAAGGTCGAATAGGTGTCGAACGGGCCTCCGGCGCTGGAGCAGGCTCCCATGGAGATGACCCACTTGGGATCCGGCATCTGCTCGTAGAGCCGCTGGATCACCTCGGCCATCTTCAGGGTCACGGTCCCGGCCACGATGATCAGGTCGGACTGGCGCGGCGAGGGCCGGAAGATGCCGGCACCGAACCGGTCCATGTCGAACCGGGAGGCGCCGGTGGCCATCATCTCGATGGCGCAGCAGGCCAAGCCGAAAGTCATGGGCCAGAGGGAGGACTTCCGCGCCCAGTTGAAAACCGAGTCGGCCGTCGTGGTGATGACGTTCTTCTCTATGCTCCGGTCCATGTTTCGACCTCGGTCAGGTTGATCGGAAACGGTTCGAGAGTCCGTGGCGAAAGTCCCGCTCCGCCCCGGTCGGGCTCAGCGGGATTTGTACCACGGGCTCCTATGCCCATTCCAGTGCGCCCTTCTTCCAGACGTAGAAATAGCCCACGATCAGAATCCCCAGGAAGATGACCATCTCGATGAACCCGAAGAGGGCCAGCTTGTCGTAGATGACCGCCCAGGGAAAGAGGAAGATCGTCTCCACGTCGAAGATGACGAAGAGGATGGCGATGATGTAGAAGCGCACCGAAAATCGGCCTCTGGCGTCGTCGACGGGGTCGACGCCGCATTCGTAGGGCATCAGCTTGTCGGCGGTGGGCAGATGGGGCCGTAGGAGCCTGCCCACCAGCAGTCCCACGACGGGAAGGGTGATGGCCACCAGGATGAAGATCAAAATGGGAATGTAGGATCCGAGCACCACGTTCTCCTTGGGGAAAGTCCCATCCGGGACCCGTTCGCCGTACGGGTGCCTATTCTAGCAGACCGAATCCCGGCGTTCGACGGGAATTGGAGAGGACTTTCCTGTCCCCCCTCCTGCCCGGCGAACGAATTGGCTGCCGGGGCTTTGGCTCGAGCCCGGTGAAACGGCGTAGTCCGGACGGTATCGATGAGCTTGCAACAGCAGGTCAGTATCCGCCTTCGTTGACGGACGAAGATCTTGACGATGGCGGCGACTCGCGCACCCGCGACGTGGACGATGTCTCCTGGGGAGTGACGGGTGGCGGGTAGGGCTTGATCTTGATCCGGTGTTCGTTCTTGCGGGCCTGCGCCAGATCGTACGCGGTCTGCCGGCGCAGCCAGAACTCGGCGTTGGACCATCCGGCTTTCTCCAGTCGAATGGCCATTGCCGGTGAAACGGCGGCTCGGCCGTTCAATACGCGGGAGAGGGTCCGACGCGCCACGCCCAACACCTTCGCCGCCTCCGTGACGCTCAGACCGAGCGGATCAAGACAGTTCCTTTTGATACTGCGGCCGGGATGCGGCGGATTCTTCATGGCCATGGATGGGACCTCCCAGTGGTCGTCGACCAGGTCGACATCGTACGCGTCGCCTGCTTCGAAGCGGAAGATGATTCGCCCGTTCCCTGGATGCCTTGGAGGTTGAACGGAGGCCGGCGATCGGCTATCGGCGCTCCGTTTCGGCGGTTGCGTGCCGCCGCTCCATTCACCCCGTCGGGTTGCGGGCCAAGATTTCCTCGTAGTACGGGATGGTCCGCTGAAGTCCTTCCCTCAGGTCCACGAACGGTTGCCAATCCAGATGCCGTTCCGCCCGGCCGATGTCGGGCTGCCGCCGGACCGGGTCGTCCTCCGGAATCACTCCGAACCGGATCTCGGATTTCGAGCTGGTGAGTTCCAGGATCAGCTTCGCCAACGACAGGATGGAACACTCTTGGGGACTGCCCAGGTTGACCGGTCCGGGGACCCGATCGGCGTCCATGAGTTGCTCAAGCCCCGCAACCATGTCGGAGACGAAACAGAAGGAGCGGGTCTGGGACCCGTCTCCGTAGACGGTCAGGGGCTCTCCCCGAAGCGCCTGGACCATGAAGTTGCTGACGACCCGTCCGTCCACCTCCGACATTCGCGGCCCGTAGGTGTTGAAGATGCGGGCGATCCTCACGTCGACGCCGTTCTGGCGCCGGTAATTGATCATCAGGGATTCGGCCACCCGCTTCCCCTCGTCATAGCAGCTTCGAGGACCGATGGGGTTCACGTTGCCCCAGTAGTCCTCCCGCTGGGGATGGACCAGGGGGTCTCCGTAAACTTCCGAAGTGCTGGCCTGAAGGATCCGGGCCCCGACCCTCTTGGCCAGGCCCAGGAGGTTGAGGGTGCCCATGACGTTGGTCTTCACCGTCTTGACCGGGTTGTACTGGTAGTGCACCGGCGCCGCCGGCGAGGCCAGGTTGTAGATCCGGTCCACCTCCAAAAGGATCGGCTGGGTCACGTCGTGGCGGATGAACTCGAAGTACGGGTGTTCCGTGAGCGGGAGGATGTTGCGCCGGCTGCCCGAGAACAGGTTGTCCAGGCAGAGCACGTCCGCGCCCTGCCGGAGCAGCGATTCGCAGAGGTGGCTGCCGATGAATCCGGCGCCTCCCGCTACCAGTATCCGTTCCCGGATCATCCCGTCTCCCCGCGTTGGTCCGCGAAAGGATTGACGATCGGAACGCCGAAATGCTCGAAATCCCGCACATTTCGGGTCGCTACCGTCAGCCTGTGGACGATCGCCACGGCAGCGATCATGGCATCCTGCATCAAGGTGTCCGATCGCCGGTGCATCAGCTTCGCCCACTCCCGAAAGACAGCGGCGTCCACCGCCAGTATGTGGTACGTGGCGATGACGCCGTTGAGCCATGCCTCCAGTTCCCTTGCTTTGACGGCGTCCTGCTCACGTGTGATTTCAATTCCTGCTTGAATTTCGCCTATCGTGACGGAGGAAAGGTACAACTGTTCGGCGGGCACACGCCTGATCCAGTGCAGCGTTGATTGGTGCGGAATGGGTCGACGCAACTCGGAGACGATGTTGGTGTCGAGAAGAAACACTGTCCTACTCGAAATGTGGAGCCGCACGTTTACGGAGTTCTCGACGCGGCGGCACCAGTGCTTCAGTGCGCGGCCCGGGAGCGAGAAGAAGTTCCTTGAGGTTCGGCTTCGCCATTTTCTCCAGTCGGCGCCACTGCTCGATGGGGACAAGCACCGCCGTCTCAACGCCTCGCTTCGTGACGATTTGCGGTCCTTCGGCGAGGCTCGTCGCCAGCAGTTCGCTGAAACGCGCCTTAGCCTCCTGTACCTGCCAGACGTTGCTCATGGGTTCCTCCGGTTGGGCTGGTACTGACTAGGAATAAGACTAGTTTGTACGGAGCGGAAGGTCAAGTCCCAGAGGACTTGACCCGTTTTTCGGTGTTGCTACGGGACTCGGCGCGTGAAACACGCCGCTCCCCCCGGTTTTCTATAATGCGTGCTCATGGCCGATCCGCAGGGGATCTCCTATGCCGGTGTGAACTACGGGGAGGCGGCGCCCTCTTCCGCCCCCTTCCGGCTCAGTAGTCCGTTCACTCCCAGCCGGGATCAGGACCGGGCCATCGAGGCGTTGGTCGGGGGCATCCGGGAAGGCCGGCGGAGCCAGGTTCTGCTGGGAGTCACCGGGTCGGGGAAGACCTTCACCATGGCCCGCGTCATCGAGCGGGTCAATCGGACCACTCTGGTCCTGAGTCACAACAAGACGCTGGCCGCCCAGCTCTACCAGGAGTTCCGGAACTTCTTCCCCGAGAACGCGGTGGAGTACTTCGTCAGCTACTACGACTATTACCAGCCGGAAGCCTACATCGCCTCCACCGACACCTACATCGAGAAGGAAGCGCTGATCAACGACGAGATCGACCGGCTGCGGCACTCGGCGACCCGATCCCTGTTCGAGCGCCGGGACTGCATCATCGTCTGCAGCGTGAGCTGCATCTACGGACTGGGGTCTCCCGAGGCCTACTATGGGATGCTGCTCATGCTGAGCGAGGGACAGCGGATCTCCCGCCAGGCGCTCCTGCGCAGGTTGGTGGACATCCAGTACGAGCGGACCGACCTGGATCTGGCCCGGGGGACCTTCCGGGCCCGGGGGGACATGGTCGAGGTGGTCCCTTCCTACGGGGACTACGGCATCCGGATCGAGCTGTTCGGCGACGAGGTGGACGGGATCTTCCAGTTCGATCCCTTGACCGGACAGACGCAGAAACGCCATCCCCGGATTCCCATCTATCCCCGTTCCCACTACGTGATGCCCGAGGAGCAGCGGGAACGCGCCATGGAGAGCATCCGGGATGAGCTGGCGGAGCACCACGGCCGGCTCGAGGAAGAAGGACGGCTGATGGAAGCCGAGAGGGTCCGGCAGCGGACCCTTTTCGACCTGGAGATGATGCGGACCGTCGGCTACTGCCGGGGGATCGAGAACTATTCCCGGCACCTCACCGGCCGCCTCCCGGGACAGGCTCCGCCCACGCTCATGGACTACCTGCCGAAGGAATCGCTCATCTTCATCGACGAGAGCCACGTGACCGTCCCCCAGGTCCGGGGCATGTACGAGGGAGACCGGTCCCGAAAGTTGAACCTGGTGAAGTACGGGTTTCGCCTCCCCTCGGCTCTCGACAATCGGCCCTTGAACTTCGCCGAGTTCGAGCTCCGCCGTCCTCCGACCCTCTACGTTTCGGCCACGCCGGCCGATTTCGAGCTGGAGGAGTGCGGAGGGGAGGTGGTGGAGCAGATCATTCGCCCCACCGGCCTCATGGATCCGGAAATCGAAGTGCGCCCGGTCCGCAACCAGATCGACGACCTGCTGGAAGAGATTCGGAGCCGGGCCGACCGCGGGGAGCGGGTCCTGGTCACCACCTTGACCAAGCGGATGGCCGAGGAGTTGACCGAGTACTACACCGAGATCGGCGTCATGGTCCGTTACCTTCATTCGGAAGTGGATACGTTGGACCGGGTCAAGCTGCTGCGGGATCTGCGCCTGGGCCGGTTCGACGTCCTGGTGGGAGTGAACCTGTTGCGCGAGGGCCTGGACCTGCCCGAGGTCTCGCTGGTGGCGGTGCTGGACGCCGACAAGGAAGGGTTTCTGCGCAGCGGCACGTCTCTGATCCAGACTTCGGGGCGGGCGGCTCGAAACGTCAACGGGAAGGTCATCATGTACGCCGACGTCGTCACCCGGTCCATGCGCCATGCCATTGAAGAGACGGGGAGGCGCCGGGATCTGCAGCGCGACTACAACAACGAGAACGGGATCACTCCGGAGAGCATCGTCAAGCCCGTGGACGCGACGCTGTTGGAGATGACCCAACTGGACTACTATGAAATCCCGCTGGTGGCCGAGGAGGTGGACCGGTACGGTTCCCCCCAGGAGATCGAGCAGGAGATACTCAAGCTGAGCGACGAAATGAAGCAGGCGGCCCAGAAGTTCGAGTTCGAGAAAGCGGCCCAATTGCGGGATCGGATCAAGCTGTTGCGGGAGACTCACCTCCAACTGGCGGGCGGCCCGGAGGCCATGGCCCAGGGGCAGGGTGCCGGATGACGCCGAGACGAATCGATCCGGTCCGGGCTCCCCTCGAGGGCGAGGTCCGGGTGCCGGGAGACAAGAGCATTTCCCATCGTTACGCCCTTCTGGGGGGCATGGCCGATGGCACCACCCGGATCCGCAACTTCGCCTCCAGTGAAGACTGCCGGGCCACTCTCTCCTGTATCGAGGCGCTCGGCGCCGGAGTGGTTCGAAACGCCTCCCGAGTGGAGGTCCACAGCCCGGGATGGCGGCGTTTCACCGCGCCGCGCCGGACCCTGGATGTTCAGAACAGCGGGACCACCATCCGGCTGCTCTCGGCACTGCTGGCGGCGGGCCGGTTCTCCTCCCGGGTCCAGGGAGATTCTTCTCTCAATCAGCGCCCCATGCAGCGCATCATGGAACCCCTGATCCGAATGGGCGCCCGGATCGAGGCCCGGGACGGGGGTTTGCCGCCTCTGCTGATCCGGGGCGGCCGGCTGACCGGGATCCGGTACCGGTTGCCCATCGCCAGTGCTCAGGTGAAGTCGTGCGTCCTGCTGGCCGGACTGATGGCCGAGGGCGAAACGGAGGTGGAGGAGACGGGGCCGTCCCGGGACCATACCGAGCGGGCCCTGCCCTTCTTCGGCGCTCCTTTGATTCAGAACGGAGCCCGCCTCCGGGTGCGGGGAGGCGCCCGTCTCCACGGCGTCGACTTCCGGATTCCAGGGGATTTCTCTTCCGCGTTGTTCTTCCTGGTGGCTGGCCTGCTGGTTCCGGGCAGCCGGATCGCCTTGAGGGGAGTCGGCGTCAATCCCACGCGGGCGGGATTCCTCTCGCTGCTGGAAGAGGCTGGCATCCGGGTTGAGAGGTCCGATGCTACTGAAAGCAACGGGGAGCCGGTCTGCGATCTGCAGATTCACGCGGATCCCGAGGTCCGAAGGCAGTTTCCCAACCAAATCTCGGGAGACTGGGTGGCCCGGCTCATCGACGAGATTCCGGCGCTGGCCATCTTGGGGACCAGTCTGGAACGGGGTTTCCAGGTTCGAGACGCCCAGGAACTGCGCCACAAGGAGTCGGACCGAATCCACTCCGTCGTGGTCAATCTGCGTGAACTCGGCGTGGACGTCCGCGAGCTCCCGGACGGGTTCGTCATTCCTCCCGGCAGCCGCATCCGAGGCGGACAGGTGCGGACCTTCGGCGATCATCGCATCGCCATGGCCTTCGCCCTGGCGGGCCTGGTGGCGGAGGACCCGGTGGAAGTGGACGATCCGGATTGCGTGGCCGTGTCCTATCCTGATTTCTTCCAACACTTGGAGGGGATTTGCCGCCGTTGAAGGGACACCTTTATCTGGTGGGATTCATGGGCAGCGGCAAATCGACCGTGGGGCCGGTTCTCGCAGGACAGTTGGGCCGGTCCTTCGTGGATCTGGATGATCTCATCGTGGACGCCGCGAAGATGGACATCCCCCGGATCTTCGATCTTCGGGGTGAAGCTCATTTCCGGGAGTTGGAAACCGGAATGCTGGCGGAGGTCCGGGACCGGGAGCCGGCGGTGGTGGCCCTGGGCGGAGGCGCGTTTTCCCAAGCGCCGAACCGCGACCTCATCTTCAGGTCCGGGATCGCCGTGACCCTCCGGATACCGCTGGAACTCGCCTGGCGGCGCTCCACTCAGATGGACAACCGTCCGCTGGCTCGGGACCGGAATCAGTTCGAAGCCCTGTACCGCAAGCGGCAGCCGGACTACGACTTGGCCGATCTGAAGGTCGGAGTCTCGGGGAGATCCCCGGAGCAGATCTGCCGGTTGATCCGCGATCGCCTCGAAACGGTTCATCGTAACCCCGATGAAGCGCGCAGGTGAGCGGAGACCGGATGCCAAAATTGGACAGGGTTCTGGATTATTCTCTTTGCGCCCCGCTGTTGGCGCGGGCTGGCGTTGGCCTTGATCACCGGAGAGGGACTGTCCACTCATGCCTGTTCTGCTGATCTTCCTTCTGATTGCCGTTTCCCAACCGGTCTCCGCCCAGTCGACGGAGCTCTTCTCCACCGAGGGGTACCGGGATCGAATGAAGTTCTGGACCGACGTTTTCACCCGGTACGGAGAGGGGGAGTACCAGATTCACGACAAGCACGATTTGAGGCTGGTCTACCGGGTGGTCCGAACCGGAGACCGGCAGACGGGGAGGACCGCGACACGCCGGCGCCGGCAGAAGTTGCGGAATGCCAGGGCGGACGTGCGGCGGCTCCTTCTGGATCTGGCCCGGCGAGAGCCGAGTGGATGGAGCGGCAAGCACCGCGAGATCGCGGAAGTCGTTCGAAGCGCCGGCTACTCTCTCTCCTCCAAGACCTTGAAGCGTCTTTCCGGAAACGTCCGCCATCAACGGGGAATCCGGGAACGTTTCCGTGCGGGTGTGATTCGCTCCGGCCGGTATCTGAAGCGGATGAAGGAGATCTTTCGCAGCGAGGGGATGCCGGAAGAGCTGGCCTATCTTCCCCACGTGGAGTCCAGCTTCAACGACCGGGCCTATTCCCATGCCGGAGCGGCGGGCGTCTGGCAGTTCATGCGGTCGACGGGCCGCCTGTACATGAAGATCAATCGCTCGGTGGACGAGCGGCTCCATCCGATTCGGGCCACCGAAGCGGCCGCCCGCCTGCTCAGGGCCAACTATCGGAGACTGGGGAACTGGCCTTTGGCGGTGACCGCCTACAACCAGGGGGCCAATGGCATGGCGAGGGCCAAGCGGCGCCATGGCCCGGACCTGCGAGTCATCATCAAACGCTATCGTTCCCGGACCTACGGCTTCGCCGGACAGAATTTCTATGCCGAGTTCCTGGCCGCCATCGAGATCGGCCGAAACCCGGAAAAGTACTTCGGCCCCATTCAAATGGACGAACCGAGGACCTTTGCTTCGGTCCGGCTCCAGGCGAACCGGCGGGTCGGTGATCTGGTGACGCACTCCGGGGTCAAGATGAATACGCTTCGGCGGCTCAACCCCCATATTCGGAGCAGGGTGTGGAGGAGGACGGGAGTGCTACCGGCGGGAGTGAGCCTCTATTTCCCGCCCGGCAAGCGCGAGCAGGTAACGGCCGCTCTCAGGTCGGCTCCGCGGGTGCAACTCGCGCAGCGGAGGGAGGTCGGACCAGGTGAGTATCGCGTCCGGCATGGAGATACGTTGAGCGGGATCGCCCGGCGGTTCGGGACGTCGGTGGCCACTCTCAGACGGAACAACAGCATCCGGGGCACGCGGATCTACGCCGGAGAGGTTCTCACGGTGTCGAAGCCCAAAAAGAAGAGCCGCACCGTCGCCGAGGCCCAGAGCCCGACCCCTTCCAGGGCTCAACGCGGCAACGCCGCCAGATCGGGCAGCCCGGAGGTCTATCGGGTCCGGCGAGGAGACAATCTTTGGCGCATTGCCAAGCGATTCGGGGTTTCGCCCAGCCAAATCCAGAGGGCCAACAACATCCGGCACCGTGATCGTATCCACCCGGGCCAGACGCTTCGCATCCCGCAGTAGGTCCTGGGACGCTCGACACGCCCAGGCCCCGGTCAGCCGGCAACGCCGGTCTTCCGCCTGTCGGAATCGTGACTGAAGACCGGTTCGCCCCCGCCGGGAGCCGCTTCCGCCTGGATCCGGGCGCCTTCCGTCAGTGAGCCGGCAACGATGAGCCGCGCCAGTGGATTCTCGATCCGCCGCTGAATGGCCCGCTTGAGCGGACGGGCTCCGTAGACGGGATCGTAGCCCTCCCGCACCAGTTGCATCCTGAGCTCGTTGCTCAACTCCAAAGTCATTCGGCGCTCTTTCAGGCGCTGCCGCAAGAGATCCAACTGAATCTCCACGATCTGTTTCAGATGATCCTGAGACAGGGAGTGGAAGACGATCCGGTCGTCGATTCGATTCAGAAACTCGGGACGGAAGTGCTGAGCCAGTTTCCGGATCACGGCCTGCTTCATCCTCTCGAATTCGGTTCCGTCGGAGGCCCCCCGGTAGTCCAGGATGTCGGCGCTGCCCAGGTTCGAGGTCATGATGATGATGCAGTTCTTGAAATCCACCGTCCTGCCCTTGCCGTCGGTGAGGCGGCCGTCGTCCAGGATCTGGAGGAGGAGGTTGAAGACGTCGAAGTGGGCCTTCTCGATCTCGTCGAAGAGGAGCACGGAGTAGGGTCTGCGCCGGATCGCCTCGCTCAGTTGGCCCCCCTCCTCGTGTCCCACGTAGCCGGGAGGAGCACCGATCAGTCGCGCCACCGTGTGCTTCTCCTGGTATTCGGACATGTCGATGCGGATCATGGCCTGTTCGTCGTCAAAGAGGGCCTCGGCCAACGCTCTCCCCAGCTCCGTTTTTCCGACTCCCGTCGGACCCAGGAAAAGGAAGCTGCCGATGGGGCGGGCAGGGTCCTTGAGTCCGGCCCGGGAACGGATGACGGCTTCCGAGACGGCCCGAATCGCCTCGTCCTGGCCAACGACTCTTCGATGGAGCGTCTCGCCCAGGTTCAGGAGCCGCTCCATTTCGCCCTCCATGAGCCGGGAGACCGGGATGCCGGTCCAGTGGCTGACCACGTCGGCGATGTCTTCCTCGCCCACGTCCTCCTTCAAGAGAGGGGCCGCTCCCTGTTTGCGGTCCAGCCTCTGCTGCTCGGCCTTCAGTTTCCGTTCCAGGCATGCCAGAGTTCCGTACTTGAGTTCGGCCGCCTGATTCAGGTCGTATTCCCGTTCCGATTGTTCGATCCGGATCTTGGTCTCCTCGATCCGCTCTCTGATTGTTCGCAGTTGCCGGACTCCCTCCTGTTCGGACTGCCATTGCGCCTTGAGCGCGGTGGCCCTGTCCCGTTCCTCGGCCAACTCCTTTTCGATCCGGTCCAGCCGGTCCCGGGAGCCCTTGTCCTTCTCCTTGCGCAGCGCCTCCCTTTCGATCTCCAGTTGCATCACCCGCCGCTGGGTCTCGTCCAGTTCGGTGGGCATGGAATCCATTTCGGTCCGAAGCTTGGCTGCGGCCTCGTCCATCAGGTCGATGGCCTTGTCGGGCAGAAAACGGTCCGGAATGTAGCGGTTCGAGAGGACGGAGGCCGCCACCAGCGCCGTGTCTCTGATGTGGACGCCGTGGTGGACCTCGTAGCGTTCCTTCAGACCTCTCAGGATCGAAATGGTGTCCTCGACCGAAGGCTGGTCCACCAGGACCGGCTGGAACCGCCGCTCCAGCGCGCTGTCCTTTTCCACGTGTTTCCGATATTCGTCCACGGTGGTGGCGCCGATGCAGTGGAGCTCGCCCCGGGCCAGCATGGGTTTGAGCAGGTTGCCCGCGTCCATGGCTCCTTCGACCCGGCCCGCGCCCACCACCGTGTGGAGCTCGTCGATGAAGAGGATGACTTCGCCTTCCTGCTCCTGAACCGCCTTGAGGACGGCCTTGAGGCGCTCCTCGAATTCGCCCCGGTACTTGGCGCCGGCGATCAGGGCTCCCATGTCCAGCGAGACGACCCGGCGGCGTTTCAGGCCTTCCGGCACGTCGCCCCGGACGATGCGTTGAGCCAGGCCTTCCGCGATGGCCGTCTTGCCGACGCCCGGGTCGCCGATCAGGACCGGGTTGTTCTTGGTTCTGCGGGACAGGACCTGCATCAGCCGGCGGATTTCGTAGTCTCTTCCGATGACCGGGTCGAGCTTCCCGGCGGTGGCCAGCCGGGTCAGGTCCCGGCCGTACTGCTCCAGGGCCTCGTAGGTCGCCTCGGGATTTGGAGAGGTCACCCTCTGGCTGCCGCGAACGTCCCGCAGGGTCTGCATCAGGCGCTCGCGGCTGATTCCCTGCGCCTGCAGGAGGCGTCCGGCGGCGCCCGTATCCTTGACCATGGCCAGCAGCAGGTGCTCGACGGACACGTACTCGTCGTTGAGCTGTTTCGCTTCCTCCTGAGCTCTGTTCAAGAGCTGCGTCAAGCGAGGTGTGGCGTAGACCTGGCCGGCCGGCGCAGCGGGTCCGCTCACCCGGGCGCGGCTTTGCAAATCCTGGCGCAGCCTCCGGGTCAGTTGGCCGGGGTCCAGGTCGGCCTTGTTCAGGATGGATGCCGCCAGCCCTTGCTCCTGCTCCAGCAGGGCGGCCAGAAGATGCTCCACGTCCACCTGTTGGTGGCCGAGGTTCCCGGCCACCGCCTCGGCCCGGGTCAGGCCTTCGCGAACGCTCTCGGTCAATCGATTCAGTTCCATGTTCCGATCCTCCACTGTCCGGTCTCCCCTCCTTATAGGATCGGCCCTCGACCGCCGCAAGGAAGCGCGGACCTTCGCGGATATTCCGTTTTGAGGCGCCGCCGGATGACGGCTCCACGGATGAGGTCTACGGCCGGTCCCCGGTTTCTCGCACCTGCCCGCCGTAGTAGACTGCGCCTGTTCTACACGACGTTGGAGCGAGCCCCGATATGGCCGAGAAGGACAGTGAAGGAAGGTTTCAGGTCACCGACCGGCGAAGCTGGCTCGAAGATGAGTCGGTCATCGACCGGTCGCAGGTCCCGGAGACGCGGTATCCCACTTACGTGGAGGAATTGAAGGCCCGGACCGAGTTGGCCGAACGGAAGCTGAAGCAGAGGCTCGAGCAGCTCGAGTCCGACAACGACGCGCTACGCCAACGTCTTGAACGGACCCTGGAACAGCGCCTGGACCGGTTCAAAATGGACCTCCTCCGCCAGTTCCTGGAGGTGGTGGACAACCTGGAGCGGGCGTTGGAGGCGGCCGAGAGCGGTTCCGACCTGCAAGAGCTCCGAAAGGGCGTGGAGTTGAATCTCCGGCTCTTCCTGGATCGGCTCAGGGAGGCGGGGATCGAGCCCATCGAGGTGTTGAACCAGCCCTTCGATCCCCATCTGACGGAGGCCGTGGGGCTCATTCCGGTCACCGACCCCGAACTGGATCAACGGGTCGTCGAGGTGGTTCAGAGGGGCTATCGGTACGGGGACCGGCTCCTGCGTCCTGCAAGAGCCCGAGTCGGCCGCCTGGTCGACGCCGCACCCGGCGGAGAGTCCGAATCCGGCGCGAAACAGGAGTGAGGGTCTTCCGGAACGAGGGGTCAGCGGGCAAGTCTTGCCTGCTGCTGCAGCCGTTGGGAAGACACTCCCTTGAAGGCATGGCAGAGGGCCACGGCCAGGGCGTCGGCCGCGTCGTTGGGCCGGGGGCGTTCCTTGAGCTTGAGCAGGATCCGGACCATGGCCTGAACCTCCTCCTTGGTCGCCCGCCCGGTGACCGAGATCGATTTCTTGACCTCCCGCGGAGAGTATTCGAAGAGCGGAATCTCCAGTTCCGCGGCGGCCAGCAGGACCACCCCGCGGGCGTGCCCCAACTGGAGAGCGCTGCGGGCATTGACTGCATGAAAGACCGATTCCACGGCCACCACGGCTGGAGCGTGACGGCGGAGTACGCTCCCAAGTTCGTGGTAGATGGTCTTGAGCCGTTGCTCGAAAGGAGTCTTCAGCCTGCGGTCATGACAGCGGATCGCGCCGTAATCGACGCAACGGCAGTGATTCCCGAGTATCGAGATGACCCCGAAGCCGGTGATGCGGCTCCCCGGATCGAGGCCCATGACGATGGTGGGCGAGGGTTGACCCATCAGGTCTGGAGAAGCGCCTCCATCTCCTGCTCGTCGATGTCGAAGTTGGCGTAGACATGCTGGACGTCGTCGTGGTCCTCGAGGGCGTCCATCAGTTTCAACATCTTTCCCGCCATCTTGCCTTCCATCCTGAGGGAATTCTGGGGAAGCATGGTGATCTGACTCGACTCCGTGGGGATGTTGGACGCTTCCAGTTCCTGCCGCACCTGCTCGAAGTTCTCGAACGGAGTGTAGACGGCCAGCGTGTCGCCTTCGGTCTGGAGATCGTCGGCCCCGGCGTCCAGCACCACCTCCAACAGCGTTTCTTCCGAGACGGAGTCGCTGGGCACCCCGAAGTATCCCCGCTTCTCGAACATCCATAGAACGCTGCCCGTCTCTCCCAGACTCCCGCCGTTCTTGGAAAAGATGTGCCGGATCTCGGCCACGGTCCGGTTCCTGTTGTCGGTCAGCGTCTCGATCAGAACCGCCACGCCGCCGGGGCCGTAGCCCTCGTAGGTCACGGAGTCGAAGTTCTGGCCCGGGAGTTCGCCCGTCCCCTTCATGACCGCTCGTTCTATGTTGTCGTGGGGCATATTGGCCGCCTTGGCCGTCTGAATGGCGGTGCGCAGCCGCGGATTGGCGTCCGGGTCTCCGCCGCCCGTACGGGCCGCCACGGTGATTTCCCGGATCATCTTGCTGAACATCTTGCCCCGCTTGGCATCCACGACGGCCTTCTTGTGCCGAATGGAATGCCACTTGGAATGTCCTGACATGGGCGGATCTCCTGGTCGTTGTTGGCGCCTATTGTAACATGGCGTCTCGGTGGGCCAGAGTCCGCAACCGGGGGATCGAACGGGTTTTGACCAAGTATCGTTGTGTGGTCCAGTATCGCTCCGAGGGTTATTCCGGGTGGCAGGTCCAGAAGAATCGTCCCACCATCGGCGGAACCCTCGAAGCCGCGCTGGCCCGGATCACGGGCGAGACCGTCTCCGTCGTGGGCGCCGGGAGAACCGATGCCGGGGTGCATGCCCTGGGCCAGGTGGCGCACTTCAGGCTCCGTCGTCAACGGACGCCCGACCGCCTGCTGAAATCTCTCAACGGCGTTCTCCCCTCCCGGATTCGGGTGCTCCGGTTGAGCGTGGCTTCCGACGCCTTTCATGCCCAGAAGGACGCGACGCGGAAACGCTACATCTATCGTCTCTACAACGGCCCCATACTCTCTCCGTTTCTGGAGGGCAGGGTGCTGCAGGTCTACCGCCCCCTCTCCCTGGAGGCGATGCAACAGGCGTCGGAACTGATCGTCGGCACCCGTGATTTCACCGGCTTTACGGCCTCGGCGTCGCAGGTGAAGAACCGCGTCCGAACCGTTTTCGTTTCCCGTTGGCGGCGGAAGGGAAGGCACTTTTCCTACCGAATCGAGGGTGACGGCTTTCTCCATCACATGGTCCGGAACCTCGCGGGCACCATGATCCAGATTGGACACGGTCAAAGGCCGGCGACGGACATGACCGCGATTCTGGAATCCCGGGACCGGCGCCTGGCCGGGCCCACCGCCCCCGCGCATGGCCTGTTCCTGGCGCGGGTGTGGTACCGGAATTGAAAGCTCCAGTCACCGCTCGGTCCCATCCGGGAGGGCTCCGAATTGTGGTAGATTTAGCCCACCGCAATGACTCCCCCCTTTGAGAACTTCACCGGCATCGTCGAGCCTGGAAGCCTGGAAGCGCGCCTGCTGGCGCAACTCGATCCACACAAGTTGCCCCGCCATGTGGCCATCATCATGGACGGTAACGGCCGCTGGGCCCGGCAGCGGGGCCTGCCCCGGGTCAAGGGCCACAACGCCGGGATCAAGGCGGTTCGGGCTACGGTCGAGACCAGCGTCCGGCTCAACATCCCGGTGCTGACCCTCTACGCCTTCTCGGTGGAGAACTGGAAGCGGCCCATGAGCGAGGTCAATACCTTGATGGAGCTGCTCAAGGAATATCTGCGGAAGGAGTTGCCGGAGATCCAGGAAAACGACATTCGTTTCCACGCCATCGGGCGGATCCACGAGCTTCCCCGCTCGGTCCGGAGGGAGTTGCGGCACGTCGAGGAGGAGTCCCGGTTCAACCGGGGGATGAAGATGGTCCTGGCGCTGAACTACAGCGGCCGGGCCGAACTGGTGGACGCGTTCAACTCACTGCTCCTGCAGGGGAGAACCCGGCGGGTGAGTGAATTGGAGGTGCAGCGGAGTCTCTATACGGGCGATCTTCCCGATCCGGATCTCTTGATCCGCACCAGCGGAGAGATGCGAATCAGCAACTTCCTGCTCTGGCAGATCGCGTACTCCGAGATCTACGTCACCGACGTGTTCTGGCCGGACTTCCGGTCCCAACACCTGCTGGAGTCGATCCTGGCCTACCAGAAGCGGGAGCGGCGTTACGGGGGAATCCGATCCCGTTCCCTGCAAGGCGCCAGATGATCCTCCGCACCCTGAGCGTCGCCGTACTGGCGCCGCTGGTCCTCTTGATTATCGTGTTGGCGCCCGCCCCGGTGTTCCTGGGCTTCCTGGATCTGATCCTCCTGATCGCAGTCCTGGAACTGTTTCGGCTCCTGGCGCCCTTGGGAGCCAGGAAGCCCCTTCCTGCCATCGCCGCGTGCCTGATTCTTCCCTGGGTGTGGAATCAGGGAGGGAACGCGGTCGTAGCCTACCTGCTGGGAGCCTGCCTCTTCCTGTTCACCGCCAATCTCTACCGGTTCTCCAACCACCGGGACGCCCTGGCTTCGGCTTCGGCCAGCCTCATGGCGCTCTTGTATCTGGGGCTGCCCGTGTCGTTGCTGGCCGGGTACCGGAACAGATCCGACGAGCTGCTCATGATTCTGGCCATCGTCTGGTCATGCGACATCGCAGCTTATCTGGTCGGGTCGCGCTGGGGACGCCGCCGCATCGTTCCCCGGTTGAGCCCGGCGAAGTCCCTGGAGGGATTCGCCGCCGGTCTCGCCGCCGCGCCGGCGCTGGCCGTATTGTTGGGGTATGGCCTGCTCGGCCGTTCCGATTGGGGATTGTTGTCGCTGGTAGGCGTCGTGGTGGGGTTGGCAGCCATCCTGGGGGATCTCTTCGAGTCGCTCCTCAAGCGTGCCGTCGGCGCCAAGGACAGCGGTTCCCTGATTCCCGGACACGGGGGAATTTTGGACCGGATCGACAGTCTGCTCTTCGCTTTTCCCGTCTATCATTGCCTGTCTTTTCTGCTAGGATGATGCGCTGAGACGGCTATTCGGCGCGTTTCTTCGCGCCTGAAAGTCCGCATCGATTTTGGCCCTGGACTGTCGAATGCCGTGACGACTTTTACCACGGGCTGTTCAGCGCCGCGCTCGATCGATCGCCTGACGAACCCCGGAAGAAGATGAAGAAGATTTCGATTCTGGGCTCTACGGGTTCCGTTGGACGCAGCACGCTGAGTCTGGTCGATCTGAACCCGGATCAGTTCCGGATCGTGGGGTTGGCGGCGCGAAGAAATGCCGCTCGACTCCTGGAACAGGCCCGGAAATATTCTCCGCTCGCCGTCGCCCTTCATGATCGTGAGCAGGCGGCGTGGCTCCGGCAGCGACTTCCGGGGACGCCGGTTTGGGAGGGGCAGGAAGGGGTGTCGAAACTGGCCGCCGAAGTGGAGGCGGGAATGGTGGTGGCAGCCATTACCGGTGCCGCGGGTCTGATTCCCACGCTGGCCGCCATCCTGGCGGGCCGGGACGTGGCTCTGGCCAACAAAGAGACGTTGGTGATGGCGGGGGAGTTGGTGATGCGGGAGGTCCGGGACGCAAAGGTCCGCCTGCTGCCCGTCGACAGCGAGCACAGCGCCATTCACCAATGTCTCAACGGGGAGCGGATGGCCCAGGTCAAGCGGATTCTGCTCACCGCTTCCGGCGGCCCCTTCTTTGGCAAGTCCCTCCGGGAGCTGAGCGACGTGACGGTACAGGAGGCCTTGAACCATCCGACCTGGAAGATGGGACCCAAGATCACCGTGGACTCGGCCACGCTCATGAACAAGGGTCTGGAGGTGATCGAAGCGCACCATCTTTTCGGCCTGCGGCCGGGGCAGGTGGAAATCGTGATCCATCCCCAATCGATGATTCACTCCATGGTGGAGTTCGTGGACGGGGCCATCATGGCCCAACTGGGAATCACCGACATGCGTCTTCCCATCGGCTACGCCCTGAGCTACCCGGACCGCTGCAGCCTGCCGGTCCCGTCCCTGGACCTGTTCGCGTTGACGCCGCTGGCGTTCCATCCGCCGGACCCCGTCAAGTTTCCCTGCCTGCGCCTGGCCGGAGCGGCTCTGCAAGAGGGACGGACCTACCCCGCGGCCCTCAATGCCGCCAACGAAGTGGCCGTCGGACTATTTCTGGAGGAACGAATTCCTTTTCGGGATATTCCCGCCACGATCGAGGGAGTGCTGGACCGGCACCGGCCACAGGAACCCGATTCCCTGGAAGTCGTTCTGGAAGCGGACCGGAGGTCCCGGCGCGTGGCAAACGAACTGGCTCTGGCCAGAATCTGACTGCCCGCGGGGGAGAACGGGGAACAGAAGCGGGCTGCGGCACGTTTGAGGATCCGAGAGTTGGAGCGAATGTCGTTTACGATTGAGACGGCGGGTCGCAGGGATACCGAGTTCCGTCCCTGGAGCCCTGTCAGAAAGGCGAGATTCCTTTGCAGTTGATCGGTGATTTCGGGACCACCCTGCTGGCCTTCATTTTTGTCTTGGGGGTCATGATCTTCGTCCACGAGTTGGGACATTACGCGGTTGCCAAGTATCTGGGCATTCGCGTCGACGTGTTCTCCCTCGGATTCGGCCCCAGGCTGGCGGGGTTTCGCCGTGGCGACACCGACTACCGGGTGAGCATTTTACCCCTGGGCGGTTACGTCAAGATGGCCGGAGAGAACTATGACGAGTCGTTCACCGGTTCCGGCGACGAGTTTCTGGCCCACCCCAAGCGGCATCGTTTCGCCGTGGCCGTGGCCGGCCCCTTGATGAACATCGTCCTGGCCGTTCTGCTGTCGGCCGCCGCCTACACGCTGGGGGTCCAGGTGCTCGCCTACCGGTCCGGACCGGCGGAAATCGGGGCGGTGGCCGACGATTCCCCTGCCGTAGCGGCGGGGATTCAGATTCGCGACACGATCGTGGCCATCGATGGAGACGAAGTGTCCACCTGGCAGGATGCCGAGATCGCCATCGCCACGAGTCCCGGGCAGAGCCTTCGCCTGACTCTCGACCGGGGAGGGAAACGAATCGATAAACGGGTGCTGGTCGCCGCGGCGTCGGAAAGAGGCGAGATCGGAACCATCGGAGTGGAGCCCTGGATCCCATTCATCATCACCGGAACCATGGAAGGCTCGCCGGCGCAAGCCGCCGGATTGAAGCCGGGTGACGAGATCCTGGAGGTCCGGGGAGAGAACGGTTCCGTCGATGAACCCTCTGCCATCTCGCCGTTCGTGTCGGAACGCGAAGGAGAACCGTTGCTGTTCAAGCTGCGGCGGGGCGAAGAGTTCCTGGAGGCCACCATTCGCCCGGCGGAGATCGACGGCAGGGTTCTGATCGGTGTCGAGCGAGGTCCCCCCGTCCGCGTCGAGAAGTACGGAATCGTGGAGTCCCTGGCCCTGTCGATCCGGAGGAACGGAGAATTGGTCCTCTTGATCGGTCAAATCATCGGCAAGATCGTGACCGGCAGGGCCTCCCTCCGGAGCATGTCAGGTCCCATCGACATCGCCCGCTATTCGGGGGCCGCCGCGTCGGGCGGGTTGGTTCCCCTGATGGGATTCATGGCCCTGGTGTCCCTGAACCTGGGGATCCTGAACCTCTTTCCCATCCCTGTCCTGGACGGAGGCCTCATCGCCATGTTGGCCATCGAGGGGCTCATCGGCAGGGACCTCAGCATGAAGGTGAAGGAACGGATCTTTCAGGCCGGCTTTTTTTTCCTGATCCTGCTGATGGGGGTCATTCTCTTCAACGACCTCTCCAAGAATCTGCCCTTTTGAGAAATCGGGGGAGTGAAGAAAGGCGCGTCGTTTCCGTGTAGAGGGGACCACGGTCGAGAGTGGTCTCATCACGGAAACGGCAGCCGGACTGACTCGATCCCTTTTTTCTCTCCTGACTCCACCGGGCGCCGGCCGGCGCCCGGTGGGGGAGCCTCCTCGGCTGATAGCGATCAGGCGAAACTGGCGACCGCGTCAGCCTCGTTTTCGAAGGTATCGAAAACGGTCAGAAGCTTGGTGATGGCCAGCAGCTCCCGGGTCCTCTTGGTCAGATGGAGAAGCTTGAGCGCTCCTCCCTGGTCTGCAACGTGAGTGTACGAGCTCACCAGCTCGCCGATCCCGGTGCTGTCCACCGTGCGGACATCGGCCAGGTTCATGAGTAGATTCTTCTGCCCCGACTGGACCAATCCCCGTATGGTATTCCGTATCAGTGCGCTCTCTTCGCCGATGGTGATTCTGCCCTGGACATCCAGGATGGTGACGCCGTGCACGTTTCTGGTCGCGATGCTCATGATTACCTCCTCACATCGTGTGTTTGAACCACTTCTCCATTGTAACTTCGAATCCCCCCTGCCTGAGATTCCGATAGGTCACTTTGTCCATGAAGGTATGCACAAAGAACACCCCGCGGCCCGAGGGTTTCAGTAGATTCCCGGTATCCAGTGGATCCGGCAACGAGGACTCGTCGAAACCACGTCCCTGATCTGAAACGGTGATGAGAAGACGGTGGCGATCGATGCGGAATCGGACGCCCACCCTCTTGCTCTCATCCTCCTGATTTCCGTGCTGGATGGCATTGGTCACCGATTCGCGGATCGACAAGCAAATCCAATGGCTTGCCTCGTCATCGAATCCGGCCATTCGAGTGATGCTCTGGGAGATCTCCTGCACCAGATCGAGAAACTGAATATTGCTCCCGAAAGACATCTCGAATTCCTTGTCGAATCCCCTTCCCGCCAGTTCACTCGGCAACTCTTGCCGGTGCGCGTCCCGTTGCTCTGAATCGCTCATTGCAGATGGTTCCGCGGCGCATGAGCTGTGCTACGTTCGCACCGACTTTGTGAAGCCGCGGTCACACAAAAATATATACGCGGAAAATGGCCCCGAGTTTCAATGAACATCCGGGCACATTCCGATATCGGTGCTGCCGGGGATGGTTGCCGGGAACTGCCGGCAGCAGACTCTACAGTCTCTTCAGCCTGGCGCCGGACCGGTTGGACCCCGGCACGGGAGGTCTCTCAATAAACGTCTTTTCTGGAGTCGACGATCAGAGTCACCGGACCGTCATTGACCAGCGACAAATCCATCATGGCGCCGAATCGGCCCGTTTCCACAACCACCCCCGGCTCCCGGAGGGACTCCGCGAGGCGCCGGTATACCTCACGGGCCGCGGTGGGAGGCGCCGCCCTGCTGAAGCTGGGCCGGTTCCCTTTTCGGCAGTCGCCATAGAGCGTGAATTGGGAGACCAGAAGTATCGAATGCCCCGTTTCCAGAAGTGAACGGTTCATCCTGCCGGCTTCATCCGGAAAGATGCGGAGCTGCAGGATCTTCTTTCTGATGAATGCCAGGTCCCTGTCGGTGTCACCGGCGCATACGGCAACCAGGACGGCCAATCCGGGGCCGATCCGGCCCACCGTGCGGCCCTGGACCTCCACCTCGGCCATCGACACCCGCTGGATCACGACTCGCATGGCGATTCAGTGGATGGTCGGTTCCATTCCTTTGCCCCAACGTTTCCGCAGGACTCTCTCGAAACGGGGCATGAGAAGCAGGTGGAAGGTGAACTCTTTGTCCGGAAACATGCCCAGGACGGCACGCTCGGTCCGCCGCACCATCTGCCGGGCTTCGCCCAATGTCAACCTGGGGTCCTGGTACAACACGCTGAGCGTCAGATCGACCAGAAAGCGCATGCGCCGGAGTTTCCGATTCTCCTCCTGAATCAGATCTTCGCGAGCCGAAGTGGACATTGCCGTTCAGTTTAACAGTCCGTGGTGAAAGTCTCGCGAGCACCGAGACCGTTCCTGCGCCCGCCGGACAAGGCGCTATGGGCGCGCATACCAGGAGTATGTGCCCGAATCGCAACGCAGTCCGCGCCTGTGCAGGGACGGTCGAATGCCGTGACGACTTTTGCCACGGGCTGTTGACAGTCCGTGTTGAAAGTCTCGTGCCGCTCCGGGAGTCTGGGCCTTGAGAGACTGCACAAAAAGGATGCAAAATGGAGAAAGTCTCCATTTAACAGCCCCTTGAATCGTGTCTTCACAACGTTTTCCACCGGCATTTCCACAAAATCCGTGGACAACCCTTCCGGGCCCAGGTCCCGGTCCCGGTTTTTCGCCCGGAGAGTCGTTTGCAACGCCGGAGAAAAGGGATAACTATACGAGCAGGGGCCGCCGGGATTCTGATGTTCATGGGAATGGTCCATGTGGCGGCAGCAGCGGCTCTGACGACAGTTGCGGAGGATGGTCCGTGAAGCCGAGCCGATTCAGAACCGAATCCCCCGCCTTCGGGGCGTCGGACGTGGCCGAATTGGATTATCGCCGGGACATTGGCGAACCTGGATCGTACCCCTACACCCGGGGCATCTACCCGAACATGTACCGGGGACGTCTCTGGACCATGCGCCAATTTTCGGGCCACGGAAGCGCCGAAGAAACGAATCGCCGGTATCGGTTTCTCTTGGAGCACGGACAGACCGGCCTCTCCGTCGCCTTCGATCTGCCCACCCTCATGGGTCTGGATTCGGATGATCCCTTCTCGGCCGGTGAAGTCGGAAAATGCGGCGTTGCCGTCGACTCTCTCCGGGACATGGAGGTCCTTTTCGACCGGATCGACCTGGCCCGGGTGAGCACCTCCATGACCATCAACGCACCCGCGGCCGTCCTCCTGGCCATGTACGTGGTGGCGGCGGAGAAGCAGGGAGTCGCGGCCCGCCGAATCCGGGGCACCCTCCAGAACGACATCTTGAAGGAGTACATCGCGCAGAAAGAGTGGATCTATCCCCCCGCCCCGTCCATGCGACTGGTCGTGGATTCGATCCAGTTCTGCTCGCAGCAGCTTCCCCGGTACAATAGCATTTCCATCAGCGGGTACCACATTCGCGAAGCCGGCTCCACTGCGGTCCAGGAACTGGCCTTCACGTTGCGGGACGGCATCGAATACGTGGACTGGTGCGTTCGCCGCGGAATGGAAGTGGATGACTTCGCACCCCGCCTCTCCTTCTTCTTCAACTCCCACAACAACTTCTTTGAGGAGATCGCCAAGTTCCGGGCCGCCCGGAGGCTCTGGGCGCGGACCATGAGGAGCCGTTTCGGAGCTCTGAACGAGCGGTCGTGGATGTGCCGGTTCCACACTCAGACCGCCGGATGCACGTTGACCATGCAGCAACCGGCCAACAACATCATCCGGACCACACTGCAGGCGGTCGCCGCGATTCTGGGAGGGACCAATTCGCTTCACACCAACGCCCTGGACGAGGCGTGGGCGCTTCCCACCGAGGAGACGGCCAAGATCGCGCTTCGGACTCAACAGGTTCTGGCCTACGAGTCGGGCCTGACCGCAAGCGTGGACCCGGCGGGCGGCTCCTATTTCCTGGAGAACCTCACCAGCCGGGTCGAGGATCGGGCGGTGGAGTACATGGACCGGATCGACGAGATGGGAGGAATGATCAACGCCATCGAGGCGGGGTACCCGCAGCGCGAGATCCAGGATGCTTCCTACCGGGAGCAACGCGCCATCGAAAGAGAGGAACAGGTGGTGGTGGGCGTGAATCGCTTCGTCACCGACGAGCCGTCGCGGCCGGAGATTCTCCGTATCGGGCCGGAAGTCGAGGACGCTCAGATCGAGAGCCTCCGGGTCCTGCGGCGGGAGCGGAACCAGGAGAGCGTCAGCCGGGCCCTCCGCGACTTGAACCAGGCGGCCCGGACCGATGAGAACCTGATGCCCCGTCTGATCCATGCGGTGCGGGAGTACGCCACCGTGGGGGAGATCTGCACCTCCCTGAAGGAGATCTTCGGCGTTTATCAGGAACCCTTGTTCTGAGGAAGCAGACCGAATGAGCCACCGAAGACTCAGGATTCTCATCGCCAAGCCGGGCCTCGACGGGCACGACCGGGGCGCCAAGATCGTGGCCCGCGCTCTTCGCGACTCCGGAATGGAGGTCATCTACACCGGGTTGCGCCAGACTCCCGAGCAGATCGTGCAGGCAGCCATCCAGGAAGACGTGGACGCCATCGGACTTTCCATCCTTTCCGGTGCCCACGAGCACCTCTTCAAGCGGATCATGCAACTTCTGGCCGACCAGGATGCCTTGGACATCCTGGTCTTCGGAGGCGGCATCATCCCGGACGAAGACATTCCCGGCCTCAAGGAACTGGGCGTCGCCGAGATCTTTCAACCGGGATCCTCTACCCGGGAAATCATCGGGTTTCTGAAACAAGCCGTCTGAGCCGGGTTCGGCGAGGCGGCAAGATCGGGGAATTCCGGTCAGCCGGATTCACGAAGCAGCGACCGCACCGCCTCCAGCACGCGGGGGACGGTGATGGACCGGATGCACATGGGCTCCTGGTAGTGCAGGCAGTAATAGCCCGGGCAGGGAACGCACGGGAGTTCTGATCGAATCAAGCGGTGGCGGGTCCCCCAGGGAGACCAGACCGGAGAGTCTGAAGAACCGAAGATGACCACCAGGGGCCTGCCCAGGGCCGCGGCGATATGGGTCGTGCCCGTGTCGTTCCCCAAATAGAGGCGGCACAGCGAAGCCAGGGCGATGAACTGGTCCAGCGGAAACGGCCCCATGAAATGAACCGAGGGCGGAGCGGTCTTCCTGAGATCCTCCAGGAGCGGCTCCTCTCCCGGGCCCGCCGTGAAGACGATGGGGTGTCCCTCACGCTCCAGAAGCGCCGCGATTTCCGCAAACCTTGCCGGTTCCCATTGCTTGGTGTCGAAGGCGGCGCCCGGGTGAACCAGGAGGAAACCGGTCTCGATGGCGCGCCGGGACAGGAGCGTCCGAACCTGCTCCAGGGCCGCGGCTCCGACCGGAACCTGGAGCGGCGGCATGGGCTCGACCTGGAATCCGAGATGTTTGAAGGGCGAGAGTTGGTGCTCGACGGTGTGGATCGAATCCTTGCCCCAGATCTGCCGCGAATCGGGCACGGTTCGGTTGTAGAAGCGGCTGCTGCGGCTGCTGGCGTAGCCCAGGCGCACGGACGCCCCCGAAAGAGCGGTGATGAGAGCGCTGGTGGTCCCGCCGTGGAGGTCGACGGTCAGGTCCGGCGAGAAGCTGCGGGCCGCCTGAATGGCCAGACTCCGGGTCAGGAGCTTGGATCGGCCGCGGGGGACGGCAATGATCCGGTCCACGTCCGTGTTGTTGGCCAGCACTTCGTGAAACGGCGCCTCCAGGAGCACAGCCACGCGAGTGCCTGGATTTCGTTTGAGGACCGTGAGAGCCGGGGTCATGAGGACCGCATCCCCCAGAGAGCGCAGGCGCACCAGAAGGACGCGGGAACGGCGGGTCATCCCCCGGCTTGATCGGTCTCGGACGGACCTTCCGGCGGCTCAGTGACGGCCTCGTCGATGAGCATCACCGGGATATCGTCGCGGATGGGAAAGACCAGGAAACAGGCGCCGCACCTCAATCCGTTGCCGTCTGCAGTCAGGAACACCTCGGCCTTGCAGGCCGGGCAGGCCAGAATCTCCAGCAGCTCCGGGTTGATGGCCATCGACTAAGATTACCGGCTGGAACTCGCCGGGGTCAATCCGGCGGCGCCCGTCCGGTAGACTCGTCGGATGAGTCGTTATTCCTTCCGTGATACGGGTTTGGCAGAGCGGAGGCTTGCCCTTCTCGCGGAGACCTTCGAACCGGAGATGCGAGCGCTTCTGGCAACGCTCCCGAAGAGACCGGTTCGGCTTGCCCTCGATCTTGGATGTGGACCCGGATTTACGACCCGGTTGCTCATGGATGTGGTCCGGCCGCGGAGAGCTGTGGGAGTGGATATCTCCCGAAGTTACGTGCGATCGTCCCGGACCAGGTTTCCGGATCTCGAGTTCCTGGAGCACGACGTGACCCGGATTCCGTTCCCCGTCAGGAACCCGGATTTCATCATGGCCCGGCTGGTCTTGACTCATCTCCCGGATCCCCAGGGCATTCTGGAAAAGTGGGCGGATGAGTTGGCTCTCCGGGGTTTGGTTGCCATCGCCGAAGTGGAGACCATCAAGACCGAGCATCCCGTATTTTCAACCTATCTGTCCGTAGTGGAGCGGTTGATCGCGGACAGTGGCGGGGAGCTCTATCTGGGACCGTTTCTGCACGGCGCTGCCAATCCCACGGATCTGCGGCGGTTGTCGAGCGAGGTCTACCGGCTGCCGGTATCCACGGGAGCAGCCGCAAGCATGTTTTTAATGAATTTGACCGCTTGGAGGACCGACCGGTTTGTTGTTGCCAACTACGAAGCGGGTTTTCTGGATCGCCTCGCCCGTCGACTCGAACGGCTCCGGCGTTTGACCTCCATGGACAGGATCGAATGGGGCGTGCGCCACCTGGTGTACGAGCGAGCCGGCTGACGGAGTCGTTGCGATACGGCCCGGCGACGGCCATGATCACGATGGGGGCCTCATTGAGGGTGCCGGGATCTTCGGGCTGCCGGCCAGTTCGGCGGTCACCAGCTTCTCGTGCCTTGCTCCCCGGCTGGACAGCCGGCTCTCGTAAAGGTGGATCCTACGGACACTGAATGAGACCGTTCCCGTCTCCTGCCCTTCCGTCTCGAGGTAACTCGAAAGCCGTTTCAAATTGCGGGAGGATTTCAGGCGGAGCAGTGTCAGGTGGGGCCTGAAATTCTTTCTCTCGCGGTCGAATCCAAGCTTTTGCAACTCGAGTTCCAGGAGCCGGTGCAGACGTTCCAGGCCTCCGTCTCCGGCGACACCGGCCCAGACGATACGAGGCCGTTTCCGGCTGGGGAAAGCGCCCAGGTTCCGGAGCTCAAGAGCAAAGGACGGCACCCGTTGCGCGCAACGGCGAATCGCGTCTCCAATTCCGGGGACGCGGCTCTCCTCGACGTTGCCCAGGAAACGAAGGGTCAGGTGAATGGACGAAACCGGGGCCGGCCGGGCGTCCAGACCCAAGGAGCCGAGCGCGGCCGTGACGGAGCTCAAGTGGTTCTTGACTTCCGGCGGAACGTCGATGGCGATGAAGGCGCGGATCACGTCAGGTGCCTTCGGATCCAGTCCAGGGCGATCCGGCATGTGTTCGTCCGGACCCCGTCGCGGTCGCCCTCCAGCAAGAGTTTGCGGGCCCGGGTCCCGGCGGAATCGGAAAGGCCCAGATAGACCAGGCCCACCGGCTTTTCGGGACTTCCCCCGGAGGGGCCTGCGATGCCGGTCACCGAGAGGCCCAGATCGGCGCCGCTCCAGTTCCGGACCTCCCGGGCCATCTGACAGGCGACCGGATCGCTGACCGCGCCCCATCGATCCAGGACCTCCGGACTCACCTTGAGATGCCGAATCTTGAGAGCGTTGCTGTAGCTGATGATTCCGCCCTGGTAGAAATCGGAGCTGCCCGGAACGTCCGTCAAGAGCTTGCCCAGGTAGCCGCCCGTACACGACTCGGCGGTCGCCAGGGTCTTTCCCCGCCGTTTCAGCAAGCGTCCCACCACCGACGCGAGGGGCTCGTCCTGAATGCGATTCGGTGCTCCTGCCGCTGATCTCATGCCGTCTCCGGTCACCGGCTCACGATTGAGAGGTGAAAGCGTAGACGATTCTCAGCAGGAGGCCCGCGTAGAGGCCGGCGATCAGGTCGTCACAGACGATTCCCATGCCTCCCCGGAGCTGCTCCACTTTCTTGATGGGATAGGGTTTCAGAATGTCAAAGGCGCGAAATGCCACGAACCCCAGGGCCAGGAACGTCCAGGAAAACGGGACCCAGAGAAGGCAGAAGACCTGTCCCACCACCTCGTCGATGACGACGTGGGAGGGGTCGGACCTGGCCTCCCGGCGGGCGACGCGCGCCGACGCCCAGATGCTGACCGGTAGCAGCAGCAGCAGCAGTGCCGCGCCGAGTTGCAGCGTTGCCGAGCCGGAAGCCCGGTGCAGCAGGGCGACGGCCAAGGCTGTGACCAGCGAGGCGAACGTCCCCGGAATGTACGGGACGTACCCGAGACCGAACGCGGTGGCCAAGGTGTGGGCAAGCCGTCCGTTCTCACGCATTCTTTTCTTCCGTGTCCTTCCCGGCCTGTCGGTGGATCCGATATTTCTGGCCGAACCAACGGCCCAGGTCCACGAACCTGCAATGCTCGTTGCAGAAGGGAAATTGGGGGTCGTCCCTCTTCACCCTTCGTCTGCAGATTGGGCACTTGGAGGTTTTTCGACTCATGTCTTGGACGTTCTATTCGATTCCGGCCTGCGACGCGAGCACAAAATCTCAGATTCCGCCTGGCCGCCGCAGCGAATCGAGGGAAACCCGAATCTCCGCCAGTTCGGAAGGACTGGGATCCAGCCCGCCGAAGCGGTTCCTATAGTAGATTTCCGTCAGTCTCCGGGGCACGGTGCTCTTCACTGCGCCACCGATTCTCCCTGCGAATTCTCCCGGCGTTTCGGACCTCATCCGGACGAGTCCCCGCGCTTCCAGAATCCGGGTCAGTTCCAGGTAGTAGCCGGGTATGGACGTGGCGGAACCTCGGGCCCATCTCCTGCCGGCCCACCGGGTCCGGGCCCGCCGCCAGAACCGCGGACCGGTCCGAACCAGGAGCAGTGCCGAAACCAGAACGGCCGCCGCCACGAGCCCCGCCCGTTGCCAGGTGACTCCCGCGGCCCAGTCGGACCAGGCGGCCAGCGTTCGCCGCCGCGAATTGTCCCAGCCCTCCTTCCAGGAATCGCCCAGCGTCTGGAACAGGCCGTACTGTTTCAGGTGGTCGAAGGTGACCACGTCCAGCCACGCCAGATCGATGGCGTCCAGCAACTCTCGCAAAGCGGCAAAACCCGGCAGGGAGGCGCCGGCGGAGACTGCCGGGGTGGCGTCGAACTCGATCCACTCCCGTCCCGGGAAATAGGCCTCGACCCAACTGTGGGCATCGGAATGGCGGACCATGAAGTAACCGTTCCACCGGTTGTAGTCTCCCCGCTTGAATCCATTGACCACCCGGGTCGGAATGCCCAACGTTCGCAGCAGGACGGCCTGGGCCGTGGCGAAATACTCGCAGTGTCCGGCCCGCGAATCGAACAGGAAATCGTAGAGCGGGTCGCGGTTGGAGGCCGAGGTGTTCGCGAGCGAGTACTGGTAGTTGTCCTTCAAGAACTGTTCCACCATGAAGGCTTTGTGGATGGGATCGGTGATTCCCGAGGTGATGCGCCGGGCCAGGCGCCCGACCTCCGGGTCCAACTCGGGAAGCTGGAGATAGTGCCGGCCCGGAGCCTGGAGGTAGACCGGGACCGGAGCTTGGGAGAGTTTTTCGTCCCGGGTCATCACGTCGGAGAAGACGGTGTAGGTCCGGACACCGACGCCGGTTGTTCTGAAGGAACGGTTCCCGTCCTGGAAAACGTACGGTCTGTGGAGCCGCCCCGAAATGAGAATGATGTCGGGAAGCCCGAACAGCACCCGGGTCAGCGGCTCCTGGTGGATGGTCTGGCGGATCAGGAACTCCTCCTGCCGGCGCCGGCCAGCCACCAGAAACCCCCGGTAGCGATCGTCCCGGGCGACCTGCCTGAGGCCCCGGGTGCTGGACCACGTCTTTCCGTCGTAGTGGTCGAAGGCGATGCCCCTCCATTTCAGCTCCGAAGGCATCCGGTGCGGTGGCTTGTCCACCTTGATACGCAGCACCACCTCCTCGTTGATGAGGATCTCTCCCATTTCTCCCAGGCTCACCTTCTCGGAGAATCCGCTCAGATGGCCTGAAACGCGCTTCGCCGGCAACGCTCCCAGGGTCCCCCGGGGTATGACCACGAAGATGGGGACGGAAACCGCCGCCAGCAGCAGCGTAATGAGAAGGGCGGTCCATAGATGCCCGCGAAGCGCGAGTCTGAGTCCGTGATTCTTCTCATACGGATCCTTGCTCTCCAGCAACATGAGCACCAGCACGGCCAGGAACAGGAACACCAGGACCCAGACCGGAAACACGACGGAGATGGTGGCCGTGGATGCAATCAGGACGAAGGCGAAGGAGATGAAGAGCAGCAGTAGGTAATCCCGCTGCGTACGGGCGCTGCAGAGCCTCACCAGGCTGACCAGCATGAGCAGATGCGCCGTCGCCGGAACGAACGGGGAAAAGATCGCGGCGTCCACGACGAACAGCGCCAGCAGGATGCCGAAGACGATGCCTTGAACGGCGCCGTCCAGCCGGATGCGGGGGAGGAATCGAGTGGCGCCCAGGCAGGCCAGGTAGCCGAGCAGCGTCCCGCCGCCGATTTCGCCGGACGAATAGAGTGTCGACACGCCCGTCACCTGCAGTCCGTAGCTGGTCAGATGCAGGACCGTCTTGAACCGCATGGCGTCAAATCCGCAAGTAGTCTATGGCCACGGAACCCGGCGAAACCCACCGATGTCCCGCGGCAACCTCGATGCCGTTTCGCGCCGGCCTATTCTGGAGGGTCGCCGGGCGGCGGCTCACCGGCTGGACCAGCGCCAGGCACTCCATGAACCGTTCATAGCCGTTCCTGCGGCCGTCGACGAGAACCAGAGTCTCTCCGCAAGTGAATCGGAACTTCTGGCTCATTCGCCAATAATGGTCTCCCAGGGCCGCCACGCAAGAGACCCCTTTTTCGAACTGTTCCAGGCTGCGGGGAGAGAGATCGTTCAGTTCGGGATGAAACGTCAGATCGATCAGGTTCTGATTCTCGGCGACGAAGTCCCGGACCATGAGCTGATCCAACCTGGCGGTCGACTTCCAGTCCACCAGCCGGGCGCTGTCGCCGCTCTGGTACCTTCGGATCCCGTAGAGGCTGTCGCCGTGGCCTCTCAGGTTCAGGGCCTCCGCCCCAGCCAGCTCGGGATAGATGAAGAACAGGGTCCGCAGGTTCATCAGCGCGGGGTAGACCAGGATGGAGCCCTGGGTTCGCAGCATTCTCTTGCGATGAAAGAGGCCGAAGGGGAACTTGGTGCCGATCTCGAAGCCATCGACCGGATAGGAGCCGCGCCGGCGGAACAGGCACTTCAGGGTCAGTTTCAGGTCGGAACCGACGCCGATGTAGGGAAAGGCCTTCTCCCGGGTGAAGAAATCCGTCGCCGGTTCGGGATCCTTGTCCCGTTTTTGACGGCCTCTCAGCTTCAGCGCGAAGGACGGGATCCAGCGCTTCAGGTTATGCAGAGTGACGAAGCAGGTGGCGGTGTCGTGGGCCCGGATTGTCTCCGGCACGCTGATGCTCACCTTCAAGCCGTACAGGACCAACGCGGAAAGCAGTCCCGAAACCAGCAGCGCGGCCAGCAGGAGAGAGAGCAGGAGAACCAGCAGGTTGTTGCCCGAGTTCATGGACGAGAATCCCAACACGGTCACCAACAGGAGGAAGAAGGCCCCTCGATGAGTGATGGAAAGCGTGGGAATCCTCTCCCTCAGATCCTTCCGG
Source organism: Acidobacteriota bacterium (assembly GCA_028874215.1). Taxonomy (NCBI): domain Bacteria; kingdom Pseudomonadati; phylum Acidobacteriota; species Acidobacteriota bacterium. The sequence continues at coordinate 150,274 of JAPPLF010000061.1, read as the reverse complement.
TAACGGGACAACACGTAAGGCGCCAGCGTCACGGCGGCCAGGGACGCGAAGATCAGCGACACCAGGGCGAGAAATGCCGCGGCATGGCCCTGACCGGACCAGCGCGCCGTGGCGCTCAGGCCGGCCAGCATCGCCGCGGACACCAGTAGAATCAGCGGCCAGACGATTTCTCCCCGGGCCCATTTCAGCGTAAGCCGCCGAATCATCAGACCGGGACCTCGACCTGGTCCACGAGATCCGCAATGATCGATTCGGCTTCCCGGGTCTTTTCCAGAGGCGAGGCATGTCTGGGACTGACCAGGACGCGGTGGGAAAATACGGGCACCGCCAAGCGTTTGACGTCGTCCGGAATGCAGAAGGATCTACCCTGGAAATAGGCCAGCGCTTGGGACGCCCGATACAGGAACATGGCTCCCCTCGTGCTCACTCCCAGGGCCAGGAGCTCGCATTCCCGGGTCGCCCTCACCAGTTCCATGAGGTACTGCAGGAGCGTCTCCTCGAACCTCACTTCCTGAACCTCTTCCTGGCCCCTCAGGAGATCCTCGGTGCTGATGACCGGATCGAGATCAAGGGAGTCATACCCTCCCATAGAGCGCAGAATCTCCTTTTCGTGAGACTCGCTGGGATAGCCCATGGAGATGCGCATGAGAAACCGGTCCAACTGGGACTCGGGCAGCGGGTACGTTCCGTGGTGTTCGATGGGGTTCTGGGTGGCGATCACCATGAAGGGCTGCGGCAGCAGGTGGGTGTGGTTGTCCACCGTGATCCTCGCCTCGCTCATGGCCTCGAGCAGGGCGCTCTGGGTCCTGGGGGTGGTGCGGTTGACTTCATCGGCCAGCACCACGTTGGCAAACAGGGGGCCGGGCCGGAACTCGAAGTCCCTGTGCACCTGGTTGAAGACCGAGATCCCGGTCAGGTCGGAGGGAAGCAGGTCGCTGGTGAACTGGATGCGCTGGAAGCGGCAGTCGACGGAGCGCGCCAGAGCATGGGCCAAGGTGGTCTTGCCGACGCCGGGGACGTCCTCCACCAGCATGTGCCCCCGTGCCAGCAGGGTCACCACGGCCAGTTCCACCACGTCGGATTTGCCCTTGATGACCCGTTCCACCGAGTACTGGAGGGCCTTGAATCTCTCCGTCAGACTGGCGATTCCGGCACCGTTCGACACGGGCGTATGATATCAGCCCGTGGCGAAAGTCGTCACGGCATTCGACCGTCCCTGCATCCCGGCGGACTACGTTGCGATTCGGGCACATACTCCGGGTATGCACCCGAATCGCGCCTTGTCCGGCGGGCGCAGGAACGGTCTCGATGCTCGCGGGACTTTCACCACGGACTGATACCAGCCCGCCGCGAAAGTCGCTGAGTCCCGGCGGTGTCAGCGGAACAGGCTTTTCTGGGAAGCCGCCGCTTCGAGGCCCAGGTGGGAATAGGCCAGGGGAGTGGCCACGCGGCCCCGGGGAGTGCGGGCAATGAAGCCGATCTGAATCAGGTAAGGCTCGTAGATGTCCTCGATGGCGCCCTTCTCCTCGCTGATGGCGGCGGAGAGAGTGCTCAGGCCGACGGGGCCGCCGTCGAATCGCTCGATGATGGTGTCCATGAGCTTGCGATCGATCTCGTCGAATCCGAACCGGTCCACGTTCATGAGTTCCAGACCCCGGCAGGCGATGTCCCGGGAGATCTTTCCGTTGGCCCGCACCTGGGCGTAGTCGCGGACCCGCTTGAGCAGGCGGTTGGCGATACGTGGCGTGCCCCGGCTCCTTCGCGCCACCTCGGCCGCTCCCTTCTGGTCGATCTCCACGCCCAGAATTCCCGCGGACCGGCGGATGATGGAGACCAGGCTCTCGACGTCGTAGAAATCGAGGCGCTGTATGATTCCGAACCTTCCCCGGAGCGGGGAAGTGATCAGTCCGGTGCGGGTCGTGGCACCCACCAGCGTGAACCGGGGTATGTCGATCTTGATGGAGCGGGCGCCCGGGCCTTCGCCGATGATGATGTCGATCTGGAAGTCCTCCATGGCCGGGTAGAGGATCTCCTCGATAGCGGGGTGGAGCCGGTGGATCTCGTCGATGAAGAGAACGTCCTTGTCCTCCAGGTTGGTAAGAATGGCGGCCAGGTCTCCTCGCTTCTCGATGGCGGGCCCGGAGGTGGAGCGAAAGTTGACTTCGAGTTCATGGGTGATGACGTGGGCCAGAGTCGTCTTTCCCAGCCCGGGAGGTCCGAAGATCAGAATGTGGTCCAGGGCCTCCCCGCGGCGGCGGGCGGCTTCGATGCCGACGGAGAGCCCCTCCTTCACCTGGTTCTGACCGACAAAGTCGCGCAGCCGGCGAGGACGGAGGTCGGTCTCGTAGAGGACCTCTTCCTCCTGATGCCGGGGATTCATGATCCGGTCCTGCACCCGTCCGTTCCTCTGGGATTCGGTTTCCACCGGCATTTGGACGCTCTACTTCAAGTCCGGCCCCGTCCGCCGGTTACCTGGAGATCTTGCGCAAAGTGCTCTTGAGCAGATCCTCGAAGCGATCCGGACTCTCCTGCTTGAGCACCCGGGTGACGGCCCTCTCCGCGACCTTCTTGGGATAGCCCAAGTTGACCAGGGCGGAGACGACGTCCTGCCGCAACTGTGCCGGAACCCCCGAAATGCCGGCCGTCTCCACTGGCGGCGCCAACCCCTGCAACCGGTCGCGCATCTCCAGGACGATCCGTCCCGCCGTCTTCTTGCCCACGCCGGGGACGGCGTAGAGCCGGGCCAGGTCCTGGGCCGCGACGGCCTCCAGAAACTCGTCGACCGGCATTCCCGACAGGATGGCGATTCCCAGTCGAGGACCGATGCCCGATACCTGGATGAGGCGTGTGAAAAGCTCCTTCTCTCTGACAGTGGAGAATCCATAGAGACTGAGCTGATCCCCTTTCGCGTGAGTGTAGATTTGGAGGGTGACAGCGTCCGACTCGGAACCCAGCTCATAGTAGGTCGAGAAGGGGATGTGAACTTCGTATCCGACCCCCCGAACGTCCACGATGACGCGGCCGGCCGACTTCTGCGCGAGGAGGCCTGTAAGGCGGGCGATCATCCCGTCCTAACCCCGCTGAGCCAATGGCCGGCGCGACAGGTCCAGCTCGGCTGGCTCGCGCCCGAACGCAAATTCGAACCCCGGTCTGGACGGCTCCATGAAGGTGATCGACTGGTAGAAATCATCCAACGCAACGAAAACACCCTTCTCTTCCGCCCATCGCCGCATCCGCTGGTTGCAGGAATGCCCCCATGACAGGATCTCCACCCGCCAGCCGCGCTTGTGCATGCGCTCCAGCGCGCTGTGGAAACCCGCGCCTTCACGATAACCGGCGCCGTCTCCGGTCAGGAGCACCACGATGCCCGGGTCGCCGTTGTAGTCGAGCGCATCCTCCAGCATTCTCAACTGGAGCAACCGATCGGGCACCTCTTGTTCACTTCGCGCCGGGTCGCCGCGGTCGAAGAGTTTCACCTCTACGCCGTTGCTCTCCATCCGGTTCCACAACTGCCGCATTTCCGGTGGTATGGAACCTGCCGCAACCGCCCTCTGCACGGGTCGCTCGGCATGCGCCAGACGGAAGATGTTGTCGAAATGGATGCGCACGCGAAAGCGAGCGCCGGGCCCTTCATTGCGCTCCTCGGCAAAGCGTTGCGCTTCGTGAAAGATGTTCGAATTGTCCCAATATATGAAAACGTGTTTCATGTCGATCTGCTCCTCTTTTCGTACAAGGCGGCCTGCTCCGGTTGCCAGTGACGGGTGAAACGGTTGATCGTTGGCCGACCTTGAACGAGAGCATTGTACGACAAAGTCCGGGCGACAAGGTTCCTGTCTTCCGTGCAGGTCAGTATCTGCCGATGGCGTCGAAGTCAATTTCGATGGTCGTTCCGTCGGATCCCTCAGGGCGCCGGAGGACGATGAAACCCATATCCCAAAGTCGCTCCAGTTCACGCCAGAAGGTGCGCCGCGTCACGTTGCGGTAGGCAGCCCGGACGTAAGGGGATTCCAGAAGTTCAGAAAATGGGATCTGTATGGAGGGCTTCTCCGCAAAGGGATCTTCCGGCTCGGTCTCTCGGAGGAGGAAATCGAGAAGATCGTACTCCCGGTCATTGAGAACCCGCCGGCGTTTTCCCACTTTCTGGTTTGTGGCTTTCTGCATCGTGGAGCGATACACCATCCGATTGAGCTTGGTCTTGATGAAGTTGTTGATTCCCCCGAGCTCGGCGGCAAAGCCTACAAGGCCGAAACTCACGAATGATGTAACGTCGAAAGGCTGAGTTCTCCGGCATTCCTGAAGGCTGCGGATATATTCGTCGCGGTTGCGATAGAAGTAACTGGACAGCCCGTAGAACCCCAGTACGTTGTATCCTCCCTGGTACAGGATGGCGGCCTCGACCAGCCGCGAAACCCGGCCGTTGCCATCTCCGAATGGATGAATGGTGACCAGGAAGAAGTGGGCGAGCAAGGCTCGGATCACCGGGTGTTCGTGGCGCAATCTGCCGGAGTTGATGAACGCAACGAAATCGTCCATCAAGCGGGGGACGTCAGCGGGCGGTGCCGCACGATGGACACCCCCCAGAGCCGGTGTCCCCACGACCACACGAACGGTCCGAAACTTTCCCGGAGCGTTGTTGGTCTCGTCCGACTTTTCGGTCATCAGTCGGTGCATCTCCAAGATGTCCCGAAGCCGGAGCGGCTCTCGGTCCTTCGCGAATCTGGATCTGATCCAGTCCTGCGCTCGTCCGGCATTCTTGATCTGAATTTGTTCTCTCGTTTGGTGGTTGTTGCCGCCCCCGCCGTGCAAAGATTCAGCCACTTGTTGTTCGGAGAGCGGATTCCCTTCGAGAGCCGTTGTCCCATGGATCGCACGCACCCGGTTCAACCGGTCCAACTGCTCGCGCCAGTCCGGGGGGAGCACGAGGTTGAGCGTTGCCTCCCGGTATGCTTCGATGGTGACCAAAAGCCTCAGAAGGTTGTCGGTCTTGAAACGGTATTCAAACTCGAATTGCTCCCAATCCATATCTATTGGACACCTATACCGACACCTTATTTGACTACCTAAGTGTCTATATTATAAATGGATAGAGTGATCCATGTCAATAATCTGACACGTTATCTGACAGTTCAGTTGACCGGGTGGGACAGCGGCAGGGAGACGGCGTGGCGTCAGCGAACGCCTCGACGATGATCATTTTGACCGCTTCACGCGGCCCCACGCACCTTTCGCAGGTGTCGTGGGAGATGAGGGTGGGCTAGCCGCCCGGCCCTGGCGCGGATTCCCGGTCCCGGAGGCCGCGGTCGATCTCGGACAGGATCTTCCGGGCTTGCGCCGTAGGGTCGGCGGCGTCGCGGATGGGCCGTCCCACCACCAAGTAATCGGCGCCGTCCCGGACCGCGCGATAGGGTGTGACCACCCGTTTCTGGTCGTCGAGCCGGTCCCCGCCGAGCCGGATGCCGGGGCAGACCAGGATCGGATCCGGACCCAGTTCACGGCGCAGCCGACGCGCATTCTGTCCGGAGCAGATCAATCCGTCGCAGCCGTTGGAGACCGCGGTCCGGGCCCTCCAGCCGACGTATTCGTCCAAATCCCGGAACCGTCCTGCCGAACCCGGCCCAGCGCTGTCTCGCAAGTCCCGGGCATCCACACTCGTGAGCAGGGTGACGCAGAGTACCTGCAAGCGGGAATCGCCGGTTCCCTCCCGGGCGGCCGCCGCTCCGGCTCCCGCGTCGTGAATGGTGATGAAGCGGGCGCCCAGCCGCGAGGCCGCGGCGACAGAGCGGCGCATGGTCGCCGGGATGTCGTACAGCTTGAGGTCCAGGAAAACGTCCAGTCCTTCCCGGACCAGCCACCGCACCAGGTCGGGCCCTTCGGAAACGAAGAGTTCGAGGCCCACCTTGAAGAAGCCCACGGAAGGCCGCAGCTCGGCGACCAGGGTCTCCGCCTCGGTCCGGCTGGCCACATCCAGGGCGAAAATGAGCCGCCTCTCCGACGCGCCGGGGCTCATAGGGAAAGCAGGGGATTCTCCCGGTTCTCCAGGGGCAGTTTGACGGGGCCTCCCTGGCGATGGGACTCGAAGGCGGCCACGATCATCTCGGTGGCTCCGCGAGCCTCATAGACGCTGCCGATCGGATCTCGATCTTCCTCGATCGCCCGGATCAGATCTTCACAGGTCCAGATGTTCCCCTGGTGGGCACGCCCCTTTTCCAGCGGTTCCGGCTTTCCGACTCCAGCGGTGCTCACGCTCATCCACTTGGAGCCGGTCCTGCCCGGCGACCACGCGGAGTCTTCCAGCAGGTGCACGTCCGGAACCGAACCGGTGTACATCTCGAGCAGCCCCTTGGACCCTCGGATCGTGAGCCCGAAGCGGGTCGGTCTCCCGGCCGCGTTCCGGTGGCTCGAAAAATAGGCGCCCGCGCCGTTCTCCATGCCGTACATGGCTTCCACCCGGTCTCCGGCCAATGCGCCGATGCCTTCGGCGCCGTCGACCACGTCGGCGCGGGTCACGGGGCGTCCGTCCTGGGTCACCCGGGCGTAGCACCAGAGGGCGTTTCCCCCGAAAATGCGCATCAGGTCGAAGATGTGCGTCCCCAGGACCCACAGATCCTCGCCGCCCCCTCGGCGGTCCTCCTTGCCGCGGCCGCAGAATTCCAAAACCCGGCCCAGGCGTCCCTCGGCGATCAGGTCCTTGATCACCTGGATCTTGGGGCTGTAGCGGGTCTGGTGAGCGATGGCCAGCTTGACGTGGGAACGTTCGCAGGCCTCCACCATGGCGTCCGCCTCGGCAAGGGTCCGGCACATGGGTTTTTCCAGGAAGATGCTGGCTCCGTACTCGGCGCAGGCCAACACCATGTCGTGGTGGCAGTCCAGCCACCGGGGCGCCACGCTCACGATCTGAGGACGTTCCTGCCGCAACATCTCCCGGTAGTCTGAGTAGCCGGCCTTGACGCCAAGCCGGGCAGTCGCCTCCTTGAGACCTTTTTCGTCCTCATCGGCGACGGCGACCAGCTCCGCCCGGTCCATGTCCAGCCAGACCGTGTCCAGGCCGTGCCCATAGTTGCCTCGGTTGGTTCGGCCGATAACGGCGACCCGGTATTTCTTGCTCATAGTTTTACCTCCCGGAACAGTTTGGGGATGATGCCGATCTTAACAATCTCTGGCGAAAGTCTCACGCAGCACCGAGACCGGGGCTGCGCCCGCCGGACAAGGCGGTCAGAGGGAACATGCCGGGAGTATGTGACCGAGGAGCAACACAGTCGCCGGACTGATTCCACAATCTCTGTAACCCATTTACTATAAAAGAGTTATGTAGACGATATGCTAACGAGGATCTTGCTCGCTCTCAGACGTCAAGTACAATGAGGCTTCCGAACCCGTCATTAGCTCGCGGCCGAAACACTCGTAGCCGGCGGACTGTGAAAGCGCTTCGGCTATGTCTACGAACTTTCGGAGACACGACCGGAAGATAAACGGTCCAAAACTGACGCGGTTAATCCCGATCGCCGCCATCCTTCCCAACGGAACCGCATCCGGGGTCGCGAGGGCGTTCAACGGCAGGGTGATCCGTGACCGGAGCGCGGTGAGAGTCTCGGCATCGCTAGGACCGATCGGGTAGATGCAGTCGGCGCCGGCCTTGCCATAGACCTCGGCGCGCGTCACGGTCTCTTCGATTTGCTCCTCTGCTCGGCCGAATCCGTCTGACAAAAAGGCGTCCACTCGAGCATTGATCAAGAGGTCGAGCCCCTGCGCGGCTGCGGTCTCCCGTACCGTCGCAATCCTTTCGGCCTGTTCATCCACGGGTCGGAGGGACCCGCCCTCTTCGAGGCTGTCCTCGATGTTGAGCCCAACGGCCCCCGTGTCGAGCAGGCACCGTATGGTGTCCTCCAACTCAGCGAGGGAAGTCCCGTACCCAGTTTCCATGTCGGCCGTCACCGGAACGGCTACGGAGCGGCTGATCCGGGCGACGATCTCCAGCATCGTCTGCCGCCTGATCTTCTCTCCGTCTTCGAATCCGAGCGCGGAGGAAACCGCCGCGCTGGCGGTCGCAACAGCCGGGTAACCCTTAGCTGCCAGAATGCGCGCCCCAATCGGATCCCAGACGTTCGGTAGCACAAGAACTTCTTGGTCCGAATGGAGCTCTCGCAGGGCACGCGCCTTACCGCGCTGCTCGGTGGTCGTCATTTCTCCCCTGATGCTGTCCGCGTCACTGGACTCGAATAGCGTCGAACGGCGTTTGTTAGCTTCGGTGGAGTCGCAACAGGTCATGCGGACGAGCTTCAAGACCCCGCCGCCCATTCTAGAGGAAATCCAGCGCGAGATGCGTGTTGCAATCTATATGCCTTCTCGATGGGATGCAGACCCAGTCGAATGCCGCCGCCCCCGGCGGGCCAGGCTGCTCTCTGGCAAACTGTTGCGGACAGGGCTAACCTGATGATCCACGCCTGGGGCGCTCATGCGGCGTCTCACCGGGGTGGTTCGGGAGTCGTGGAGTCGAAGATGGAGCAGCGTGCGGGCAGGTGGGCGGCTTGGCTGTTCCTGTCTCTACTCCTGATTTCGGCGGAAACCGTCTTGAGTCAGAACCCGGACGGCCACGCCGGTTCGGAGCCGTCGCCTCGATTCGACGTTTCCTCAGCCGCCGGAACCGAGTCCCGTCCGTCGCCTCAGGAGCTCTTGCGGGAGGCGATCCTCCGACTGCGGCAGCTTCCCGACTCCAACCGGCGCGTCAAACGTTCGGTGGACGACATCGTGGAGGCCATCTCCGAGAGCCTGTCCCACAAGGGAGAGAGCCTTTATCTCGATGGGAGTCAGATCCGTTCGTATCCCGACGGAAAGAGGGTCTTCAAGTACAACAAGCGGGCGCTGAGCCGGCTCCAGAGGGGCATCAGATCGGTGCGCGGGAACCGCGAGGCCCAATCGGTCTTCCAGCAGGTGGCCAGGACCCTCCTCGAGGCTCAGACGGAGATCGCAAGGGCCTCCATCGAAGCGGCCCAGCGGTTGGGAGCCGTCGGACTGGCCGACGAATGGCAGGTGGAAAGAGCCTTTCGGGAACTGGAGAGAGCCGCCCGGCACGACAATTCCCGGAAAGCCATGGATGCCCTGAAGAAGGCCTGGGAGGTGTCGCAGCGGGCGGTGCGCCGGCAGAACCTGGCGGTCATTGCCTTCCGCGACTCTCCCGATCCGTTTTCTCCGGAGCTGGCCACCAGCACCTTGTCCATCACCTTCAAGATCCTGGCCCGGGGACACTATTCGCTGGACTACGTCCGGGTTATTCAGGATCCCGCCAGCGGCGAGGTGATCCGAGTCTTGAACAATCGTCCCTGGGACGGCACGGACGGAACCGGACGCCTCGTGCCCGACGGGAGCTACCCCTACCTGGCTTTTGGCCAGCTCACGAGACTCACGGTGTACGACCGGCGCCGGGGCAGGATTCCCGTGCGCAAGCCGGGCGAGTACCGGGCCGCATCGTTTCCCGTCACCGGAACCGTCATGGTGGACGGCACGCCGCCCGTCATCCAGGTCGAGACCACTCCCCCGCCGAACCGCCGGGGCTGGCACAATGCGGACGTGACCGTTTCGTTCAAGGCGCGGGACAACCTCGCCGGACTGGCCAGCGTGACTCCCGACCTGCAGATCACCGCCGAAGGGCCGGTCCGCCGCCTCAGGGGCATGGCCGTCGATCGGGCCGGAAACAGCGCTTCCCTGGATCTGGAAGTCAAGCTGGACAAGCAGCCCCCGTCCATCGAGGTGACGTGGCCCAAGACCGGGTCCCGGCTGCAAGAGGGGGGTCTGAGGTTGACGGGAATGGTTCAGGACGCCGTCTCCGGGGTCGCCCGATTGACTTGCAACGGAACGCCGGTCCGGTCTTGGGACACGGAATTCAGTTGCGACCTGCGGCTCCGGGAGGGAGAGAATCGAATTCGAGTGGAGGCTGTCGATCACGCGGGAAACGAAACGATGGCTTCGATTCGGGTGCACGGCGTGTCCCCCGCCGCCGCGGCAGGGCAGTTCCCGGCCGGAAGAGAATAGGAATGCGCGGATCTTTCGCTTGCGCGCCCCGGTGGCTCTTCCCGCTCCTGCTGGGACTTCAGGTTCACCTGCCGCTGCCGGCCGGGACGGGAGGAGAGGATTGGCCCCGGTTCCTGGGGCCGCGTGGAGACGCCAGCTCAAGCGAGACCGGTTTGCTGGAGGGCTGGTCCGAAGAGGGTCCGCCGCTGGTTTGGGAACGGAGCCTGGGCCGGTCGTTCAGTCCGCCGGTGACCTCTGCCGGCCGGATCGTCGTATTTCACCGCATTCGGGGCCAGGAGGTGGTCGAGTGTCTGGAAGCCGGGACGGGGCGTCCTATCTGGAAGCAGGGGTATCCCACTCGCTACCGGGATCGTTACGGTTACAACAACGGCCCCCGATCCTCCCCGGCCATCGACGGAGACCGTGTCTACACCTTCGGGGCCGAGGGAAAACTCACCTGTCTGGAATTCGCCACGGGCCGAATCCTCTGGCAACGGTGGATCAACCAAGACTACCGTGTCCCGCAGAACTTTTTCGGTGTCGGTTCGGCTCCCGTCGTGGAAGGGAATCGAATCCTGGTGAACGCGGGCGGCGACGGCGCGGGTGTCCTGGCGGTGGACAAGCGCTCGGGTGAGACCATCTGGAAGACCGGCGATGACGAGGCGAGCTACTCGACGCCGGCCGTCGTCGACCTGGACGGACGGCGAGTCGCCATGTTTCTGACCCGGTCGGGCTTTCTGGCCGTGGACGCGGCGGACGGCCGGGAACTGTACCGCTATCCGTTCCGCTCCCGCAGCTATGAATCGGTCAATGCCGCCACGCCCGTCGTGGTGGGCGACCACGTCTTTCTCTCGGCGACCTACAATACGGGAGCCGTTCTGCTGGAGTTGGGATCGCAGGGTCCGACGGAAGTCTGGCGAGACCGGATGGCGATGCAGAACCACTGGGCCACGAGTCTCTACCGGGACGGATACCTGTATGGCGTGGACGGCCGGCACGAGGGACAGGCCAACCTGCGTTGCATCGAATTCCTGACGGGTACGGTTCGCTGGAAATCACCTCGGGAGCTGGGGCGGTCCAGTTTTGTCCTGGCCGAGGGACGGCTCATCCTCCTGGGGGAGCGGGGCGACCTGGCTCTGGTGGAACTGAGCCCGGACTCGTATCGGGAGAAGGCGCGCGCCCGGGTTCTCACCTACCCCTGCTGGGCTCCACCGGTTCTTTCCCACGGACTTCTCTATCTGCGCAACGAAATCCGTCTGATCTGCCTGGATCTCCGGAAAAAGTGACGGGATTTCCCTGACGCCTGCACAGGAGTCCCGGGTGCTTGCCGCAAGCGAGGCCACTCGTCGTCGGCGTGGGAGACTCGGCACCGGCTGATATACTCCCGACGTGATCCGGGCCCATCAGGTCAGCAAGGTCTACAAGTCCTATCCCGGTCCATTTGCCCTGTTGCGGGAGCTCAGTTCCGGGAGATCTTCCCATCGGCAATTCGCGGCCCTGAAATCGGTCAGCTTTCAAGTCCGGCGCGGCGAAAGTTTCGGCATCGTCGGCAACAACGGGGCGGGGAAGACGACGCTGCTCAAGATCTTGGCCGGGACCTGCGCTCCCACCCGCGGAGATGTCCGGGTCCAGGGCCGGGTGGCGGCGCTTCTGGAATTGGGCGTCGGTTTCGATCCGGAGTTCACGGGAAGGCGCAACCTTTACTTCGGGGGCGCGCTGGCCGGTTTTTCCAGAGAGGAGATCGCCCGCCGCGAGTCCGGGATCATCGAATTCAGTGGCCTTGGCGACGAGATCGATCGGCCGCTCAAGACCTACTCCGCGGGCATGATGTTGCGGCTTGCCTTCTCCCTGGCGACCAGTTTCGAGCCGGATGTCCTGATCGTGGACGAGGTCCTGGCCGTGGGAGACGGCGAGTTCCAGAGCAGGTGCCTGAATCGAATCCAGGGCCTTCGGGATCGAGGCTGCACCGCCGTCCTGTGCTCCCACGCTCTCCATCAGATCGAGAGCTTCTGCTCCAGAGCCCTGTGGCTGCATCGGGGGCAGGTCCAAGCCATGGGTTCAAGCCGCGAAGTGTTGGGGCGATACCGTGATTTCTGCCGGACCGGGAGCCGGGAGTGGGATCCGGTCCGGGCCCGGGAGGCCGGTTCTCGAAAGATCTGCTGGATCGAGGATGTCAAGCTCCAACGCCCCCGGACCGGACCCTTCCGGACCGGCGAGAGCCTGGAGTTGGACGTGTCGGCCCGCTTTCTCCCCGAGTTTCGCGGAACTCCCGGCCTGGGGGTCGCCGTGGTGCGGGACGACGGGGTTGTCGTCTACGTCACCAGCACCGTCTTCGACGGGATCCCGCTCCGGGAGGCCGGTCCCGGCGACTACCGTGCCCGGGTGGTCTTTCCCCGCATGGCGCTGTTGGAAGGCCGGTACTACTTCAATGTCGTGGCCACCGACACCGACGGTCTCCAGTCCTACGACCTGGCCGAAAAGAAGGAACCCTTCTCCGTGACCCGCAGTGGTTCCGATGCGGGTCTTGTGCGGCTGAAAGTGGAATGGGGGCCGGGAGAGAAAAGAGGGAGAAGCAAGCCGGCAAGAGAGAAGCGGAGGAGTGAGGAGTGAGAAGCTCCGCCGCCGAACGGGTACGCAGCGGCGATCTCGTCGCCCTTGGAGTGGAGCCTCCGGAAGCGCGGCGGCTCTCGGCGGGAGTGAACCGTCTGTTGGGGACTTGCTCCGCCGCCGAATGCTGGCGAAGAGTGAGCAGCGGTCTTCTGAGTCCGGCCCATCCGTTCCCGGTCCACCAACTGCTGCACCGGACCGTGTGCGGCAACGAGCCCGATGCGGGCCCCGCGCCCATATTCGTTCCGGCGCCGGAATCCATCCGGGAAACGAACCTGGCGCGAATCCAAGAGCAACTGGGTCTGAAGTCGTATGCCGAACTCCACTCCTGGACCGTAGAGGACCGCTCCGCGTTCTGGGATTTGATGATCCGGCACCTGGGGATCCGGTTCCGGACTGCGCCGGTCAAGACGCTGGATTCGACACCGGGCGCGGAAAACGTGAGATGGCTGCCCGGCGCCCGGCTGAACATCGCCGAGAGCTGTTTCGGCCGCGGATCGGACCCGGCCATCGTTTGTCACAGGGAGGGAGCGCCGGTTTCCAGTCTGACCCGGAAGGAGCTGGACTCCCTTTCGAACCGCGTCGCCAACGCGCTGCCCCGCCTGGGAGTGCACCGGGGCGACACGGTTGCCATCGACATGCCCATGAACGTCGAAGCCGTGGCCATCTACCTGGGTGTCATCAAGGCGGGTTGCGTGGCGCTGACCATAGCCGAAAGCTTTTCCGCGCCGGAGGTCCGGACCCGGCTCAGAGTCGGAGAAGCCAGGGCCCTCTTCACCCAGGACCGGATTCTTCGCGGTTCCCGGGAGCTGCCCCTTTACCCCAGGATGTTGGAGGCCGGCGCTCCGGTGGCGGTGGTGGTGCCGGTGCAGGGACGCCTCTCCGAACCGCTCCGGGAAGGAGACCTGTCATGGGACGATTTCCTGAGTGATGAGGAGGCTTTCCGGGCGGTGGCGTGTGATCCCGATGACGCCATCAACATTCTCTTCTCCTCGGGGACCACGGGCGATCCCAAGGCCATTCCTTTCACCCACCTGACCCCCATCAAGTGCGCCGCCGACGGATGCCTGCACCAGGACATTCGGGAGGGAGACGTGGTGGCATGGCCGACGAGCCTGGGATGGATGATGGGACCCTGGTTGATCTATGCTTCGCTCATCAATGGAGCCACCATCGCGCTGTTCGACGGAATTCCCACATCCAGGGAATTCTGCGAGTTCGTGCAGGATGCGAGGGTGAACGTCCTGGGGGTCGTGCCCACTCTGGTCGGGGCCTGGCGGGCCGGAAGCTGCGTGGAAGGACTCGACTGGTCCTCGGTCAGGGTCTTCACCTCTACCGGAGAATGCTCGAATCCCGACGACATGCACTATCTGACCTCCCGGGCCGGATACCGGCCGGTAGTCGAATACTGCGGCGGAACCGAGATCGGCGGCGCCTACATCACCGGCACCGTGGTGCAACCTTCTGTCGCCTCAGCCTTCTCGACGGCGGCTCTGGGGATGAGTCTGACCATTCGGGATCGGCGTGGGGTCGAGTCCGACCAAGGGGAGATCTTCATCGTTCCGCCGTCGATCGGCCTCTCCACTCGCCTCTTGAACCGGGACCACCACCGGGAGTATTTCGCCGGAACGCCCCAGGGGCCGGGAGGGGTCCCGCTGCGCCGGCATGGAGATCGGATGGAGCGGCTCGGCAACGGTTACTACCGGGCTCAGGGACGGATGGACGACACCATGAACCTGGGCGGCATCAAGGTGGGGTCGGCAGAGATCGAACGAGTCTTGAACCGGGTTCCGGGGATCGGCGAGACGGCGGCGGTGGCGGTCTCTCCTCCCGGCGGAGGCGCGACCCGGCTGGTGGTCTACGTCGTCCCGGCGACGCCGGAACCGGATTTCGACGAGGAGGGACTCCTGGGGATCTTTCAACAGGCGGTCGCGGACCGGCTCAACCCCCTGTTCCGTTTGCACGACGTGCGGGTGGTCCACCAGATGCCCCGCACTGCCTCCAACAAGATCCTGCGTCGGCAGTTGCGTTCCCGGTATTCGAGGTGGGACGCATGATCAGGAGGCCGGATGAGGTGCTTCCCCACCGGCTCGGTCCGGCGGACGCCCGGCAGAAAAAGGAGAGGAGCGGCGGTTTCCTAACCGCCGAACTGGAACGGCGGTTTCCTAACCGCCGAACTCCGGTGTAACAAACATGGCGACGATGACCGGGCGCTTGGAAATCGCCCCCTCCAGGTTCTCAGGAGTTACGGAGACCGGCGGATCATGACGCTCGAGATTGCCTTCATGCTGGTGTTGATCGCGGTGGCGCTGGTGGTGTTCTCGCTGGAAATCTTTCCCATCGAGGTGACCGCGGTCGGTCTGTTGGGCGTTCTCCTGGTGTCCGGAACCCTCACTGTGGAGCAGGCCGTTTCGGGGTTCAGCAACAAGGCGGTGATCACGATTGCCGCCATGTTCGTCCTGAGTCACGCCCTGGTGAAGACCGGTATTCTGGAGGTGGCCGCCGATCGTCTCAGTCGGCAGGTAGGGACCCGGAAATGGCTGGGAATGTGCATTTTCCTGGGGGTCGCCGGCATTCTCTCCGGCTTTCTGAACAACACCGCTGTGGTTGCGGTCTTCATTCCCTTGGCCATCAGCCTGTGCCGGCGCTTTCACCTGAGTCCCAGCAAAGCCCTGATCCCCCTCTCCTTCGCCAGTATGGCCGGAGGAACCCTGACCCTGGTGGGGACGTCCACCAATCTGATCGTCAGTTCTGTCGCGGAAAAAGCCGGCCAGCCTGCTTTCGGAATGTTCGAGTTTTTCCCTTTGGGGATCCTGTTGCTGGGTGCCGGACTGATCTACGTCTGCCTTCTCGCCCGGCGTCTTCTGCCCGCCCGCTCCACTCCCGTCTCCCTGGCCGGGAACTACCACATGGGCGCGTACCTGACCGAAGTCCGGGTCCAGGAAAAGTCGAAGCTCGCCGGAAAGAGCTGCCTTGAAGTCGGCATGAACAAGACCTACGACATCACCGTCCTCTCGATCCTGAGAGATGGCCAGCATGTTGCCCAAAACATTCGAAACGAGCGTCTCGGCGTCGGCGACATCCTCATCGTCCGCGGGACCGTCGACAACATCTTCAGGCTGCGAAGGGAATTGGGCCTGGCGCTCCTTTCGGACGTGAAGCTCAACGACCGGGAACTGGCCCGCGAGGGCCAGATCATGGCGGAGGGACTGGTCACCCGCACCAGTACCCTCATCGGCAAGACCCTGAGGGATGCCGACTTTCGCCAGCACTATCGGGCTTTCGTGCTGGCTGTCCGTCGCCATGGGGAGATCATGCGGGACAAGCTGGCGTATATTCCGTTGCGTTTTTCGGACACGCTGCTGATGCTGGCGGCCCCCGATCGCCTCGACGAACTCAGGCGGTCCGAGGACCTCATCATCATCTCCCAGGTCGATCTCCACATCAGAAGAGGGCGCCTTTGGTGGCTGGTCCTGGCTTTGATTCCGGTTATGGTGCTCCTGGCCGCCGTGGGCACCATGGAGATTCTGAAGGGTGCGTTTCTGGCGGTGGTGCTACTCCTTTTTCTCGCCATTCTCTCCCCGCAGGAGACCTACCGCTCCATCGACTGGTCGGTAGTCGTCCTGATCGCGTCGTTGATCCCCGTGGGGGAAGCCATGATCAAGACCGGCACGGCCGGCTACATCGCCGATCAGATATTGATTGTGGTCTCTTTCTTCGAGGGGTCGGACATCGCTCCATATGTCGGAGTGGCGCTGATCTACCTGGTCACCTGCGGCCTGACTCAGGTGGTGTCCAATGCGGCCACCGCCGTCCTGATGCCGCCGGTGGCCCTGAGCCTGGCTGCCGCCCTGGGCGCGGACGCGAGGCCCTTTCTGATGGCGACCTGCTTCGCCGCGTCGTCGGCGTTCCTCACTCCCATGGGCTACCAGACCAATCTCATGGTCTATGCTCCCGGCAACTACCGGTTTCTGGACTTCACCCGATTCGGCGGTCCCTTGAGTTTGCTCTTCTGGGTCATGGCGACACTGCTCATTCCTCGTTTCTGGCCGTTTTGAGACGGTCTCGGCAGCCTGGTGAATTTCCCGGAGGTCCTCGATGCGCATCTGTAGACATTGTGGAATCGGTTTTCTGATCCTGTGGAGCGGTTGGGGTCCGGTCGAGAGCGCTCCGGAGAATCCTCCCGAAATCCTGGGGTTTTCCCGCGGCGCGGCCGAGGAGCAGCGGCTCCTGGAATCGAAAATGGACGCTGACCTGGATCCGGCGCAGATTGAAGAATGGATCCGAAAACTCAGTTCCCGCCCGCATCACCCGGGCTCTCCCAAAGGCCGGGAAAACGCCGAGTTCATGGTTTCCCTCTTTCGCTCCTGGGGGTATGAAGCCCGGTTGGACGAGTACCGGATCCTCTTTCCCACACCCAGGCTTCGCCGGTTGGAAATGCTGGAGCCCGAGCCCTTCCGGGCTCGCCTGAAGGAACCCGCGCTGGCCGAGGATTCCACCTCCGGCCAGACATCGGAAATTTTGCCCGCCTACAACGCCTACTCGCCGGATGGGGAGGCGACCGGTCAACTGGTCTACGTCAACTACGGGATCCCGGCCGATTACGAGCAACTGGACCGCCGGGGCATTCAGGTCAAGGACCGGATCGTCATCGCCCGCTACGGGGGTTCATGGAGAGGGCTCAAGCCCAAGCTGGCGGCCGAGCGGGGCGCGCTGGCCTGCATCATCTATTCCGATCCCAAAGACGACGGGTATTTCCAGGGCGACGCCTATCCCACGGGTCCGTTTCGGAATGAGGATGGGGTGGAGAGGGGATCGGTGCTGGACATGCCGGTCCATCCCGGAGATCCATTGACCCCCTTCACGGCGGCGACCGAGGACGCCGAAAGATTGTCCCGCAGCGAAGCGCCCACCCTGCCTCGAATTCCGGTCCTTCCCATCTCCCATGAAGACGCCCTTCCCCTGCTCAGCGCGCTGGGGGGTCCGGTGGCTCCCCCCCATTGGCGCGGCGCCCTGCCCATCACCTACCACGTGGGTCCGGGTCCGGCCAAGGTGCGCCTCAAGCTGGAGTTCAACTGGGACCTGGTTCGCGTCTACAACGTCATCGCCCGGCTGGAAGGCCGGGAAGAGCCGGATCAGTGGATCCTCCGCGGCAACCATCACGACGCCTGGGTCCACGGCGCCAGGGATCCGGTGAGCGGTGTGGCCGCCATGCTGGCCGAGGCCCGGGCGGTGGCCAGCCTGTCCGGGGACGGTTGGCGTCCTCGCCGCAGCATCGTCTACGCCGCCTGGGACGCCGAGGAGCCGGGCCTGATCGGCTCCACCGAGTGGGTGGAGGAATACGCCGGCGAGTTGAAGAAAAAGGCCGTCGTGTACGTGAACAGCGACTCCAACGGCCGCGGATTCCTGAGCGCGGGAGGCTCCCACATCCTGGAGACGCTGGTCAATCAGGCGGCGAGGGACGTCGACGATCCCCAGACGGACCTGAGCGTCCTGCAGCGTTCCCTGGCCCGGCGAACGGTCTCCATCGATCCGCTGCCGCTTGCACCGGTGGAGCGGGTGAGGCTGGGAGCCCTGGGATCGGGTTCCGACTACACTCCGTTTCTCCAGCACCTGGGA
This sequence comes from Acidobacteriota bacterium, assembly GCA_028874215.1. Taxonomy (NCBI): domain Bacteria; kingdom Pseudomonadati; phylum Acidobacteriota; species Acidobacteriota bacterium. Next base: position 132,043 of record JAPPLF010000061.1, on the reverse strand, counting down.
ATCGCCAGCCTGAATCTGGCTTTCGGCGGCGAGTCCTCCCAGGGCTCCTATCATTCCCTCTATGACTCCTTCGACCATTACCACCGGTTCATGGATCCGGGATACCGGTACGGCGTGGTCCTGGCCCAGGTGGCCGGCAGAATCGTTCTTCGGCTGGCCAACGCCGAAGTCCTGCCGTTGGAGTTCACCCGCCTGGCCGCCACGCTGGAGGGTTACCTGACGGAGGTCATGAATCTGGCCGGCGAAATGCGCCGCGGGACCCAAGCCCTGAACCGTTGGATCCGGGAGGGATATCTGAAAGCGGCCTCGGACCCGACGCGGATTTACGTCCCTCCCGCGCCGCGGGATGCGGTTCCCTTCTTCAACTTCGCGCCGCTTCGAAACGCCGTGGCGGGACTTCAGGTCAGCGCCCGCAAGTATGCTCGCGGCTACGGACGTTTCGCATCGAGGGGCACGCTTCCGGAAGCGGAACGGTTGCAGTTGAATCGGATCCTGACGGGGCTGGAGCAGAAATTCGCACACCCGGAGGGGCTGCCGGGGCGCCCCTGGTACCGGCATCACATCTATGCGCCGGGCTTCTACACCGGGTACGGAGTCAAGACCCTTCCCGGAGTACGAGAGGCCATTGAGCAGCGGAACTGGAAACAGGTCGAGGCTCAGATCGAACGGACGGCCGGCTTGATCCGGGCTTTCTCCGGCGAGGTCGAACGGGCGGCTCGACTCCTGGCGCCTTGACCGTCACGCCAGGACGTCGTGGAGGACCTTGCCCCCCACGTCGGTGAGGCGGAAGTCCCTCCCGCTGTACCGAAAGGTCAATCGCGTGTGGTCCAAGCCCAGGAGATGCAGGATCGTGGCATGCAGGTCATTGGGATGGACCCGGTCTTCCACGGCCTTGTATCCGAAATCGTCGGTGGCGCCGTAGGTGCAGCCGCCGCGAATTCCACCTCCCGCCAGAAGCGTGCTGTAGCCGTGCACGTTGTGGTCCCGCCCCTTTCCGATCTTCTCCAGGCCGCTGTTCTGAATCATGGGCGTGCGGCCGAACTCGCTGCCGACCATGACCAGGGTCTCCTCGAACAGGCCCCGTGACTTCAGATCCCGGATCAGGGCGGCGATGGGACCGTCGGCCACCTGGGCGTGGCGGCGGTGGTCCTGGATGTCGTCGTGGCTGTCCCAGGGCTGGGAGCTTCCGTAGAAGACCTGGACCATGCGAACCCCCTGCTCCACCAGGCGAAGGGCCATGAGGCAGCCGCGGCCGAAGTCGCTGTCGCCGTACCGCGAGCGTGTGGATTCCTTCTCCCGGGTGATGTCGAAGACGTGGGGCACTTCCATCTGCATCCGGAACGCCACTTCCATGGCGGCGATGCCCGACTCCAGTTCCGGCTGGTGACCGAGCCGTCCCAGGTAGGAGCGGTTGAGTCGGGACAACAGAGCCAACTGCCGCTCCTGCTCGCCGGGGAGCAAACTCTGATTTCGAACGTTCCGCACCAGCTTTTCCGGCGACGTCTCGTTGTTGCGAACGTGGGTCCCCTGGTAGGTGTTGGGAAGGAATCCGGAGGACCAGAGGGGAGGGCCCACGATGGGATAGCCGGGGCACAACACCACGAATCCGGGCAGGTTCTCGTTCTCGGAGCCCAGTCCGTAGGTGATCCACGAACCCATGGAGGGGTGACCGGGGAGCTGATGTCCACAACTCATGAGGAGCAGGGAGGGCTCGTGATTGCCGATGTCCGAATGCATGGAGCGGATGACGCAGAAGTCGTCGATGGATTCGCCCACTTGCGGGAAGATCTCAGAGACCGGGATTCCGCTCTCGCCGCGGCGGCTGAAGCGAAACGGAGATCTCATCAGGGTTCCCGAGGCCCGGTCGGTCCTGACCTTGGGGCCGGGAAGCGGATCGCCGTGGTGCCGGTCCAGCGCCGGTTTGGGGTCGAAAGTATCCACCTGGGAGAGCCCGCCGTTGAGGAAGAGAAAGATGACGTGCTTGGCCTTGGGTGGGAAATGGGGTGTCCGGCGAGACAGGGGCTGGTCGCCGGAAGGGCCGGCCAGCAGGCTGGACATGCCTACCGTGCCGAACCCGGTCCCCATGAGAGACAGCATTTCACGTCGGTTCATGTTGGGCTCCTCCCGTGACAACGGTAAGGGAATCTTTCCGGATTGTCAGTACCGTGCCAGTCCTTTCCGGCCAACCCCGGCTGAGTTCGGACACCTCAGTTCACCGAACTGAACTCGCTGGACGCCAGCAGCATCTGAGCGTACTTGGGCCAGGGATCCTTTTCTTCCTCCAGGTATTCAAGCCCCATGCGGATCTCGGACGGATCCGGGGGGCGTCCGTACAGCAATTGGTAGGCCCGCCGGATCCGGGCCCGGTTCCCCTGAGGAGACTCTCTGGCCAGGCGGCCGGCCAGGGCTTTCGCCTGCTCCATGACAAAGGGGCTGTTGAGGAAAAAGAGCCGCTGCATGGGACCCACGGTCACGGCGCGCCGGTCGCTGTGGGCATTGGGGTCGGGAAAATCGAACAGCGCCATGGCCCGGTCGGGCTGAGTCCGGCTGACGGTGGCGTACAGGGCGCGGCGGCGGTGCTTTTCGTCCAGCGGATTCGGCGGTCCGCCCGGCGTGCGGTCCAGACTTCCCGAGACGGCCAGTATCGTGTCCCGCAGGGCTTCCGCGTCCAGCCTCTGAATCGGGTTCATTCGCCACAGTAGCCGGTTTTCAGGATCCTTCCGGAAATTCTCCTGGTGGTGTCGGCTGCTCCGGGCATAGGCGGCCGACAGCATGATCTCCTTGTGGAGTTGCTTGACGGACCACCCGTTGCGAATGAAGCGCCCCGCCAAGTAGTCCAGCAGCCGGGGATGGCTGGCCGGTTCTCCCAATCTCCCCAGATTGCTCGGCGTCGAAATGAGTCCCCGGCCGAAATGATGCTGCCAGATCCGATTCACCATGACTCGCGCGGTCAGAGGGTTCCGGGGATCGGCAATGGCCTTGGCCAACTCCAGGCGGCCGCTTCCTTCCGTGAATGGTTTCGGGGTCCCGTCGCTCAGAATGTGGAGGAACCTTCGCGGAGCCACGTCCCCCAGGTTCTTCGTGTCGCCCCGAATGGCAACTTGGAGGTCCTCCGGTTTCTCCCGGTCCTGATAGATGTGGAGAAACGGATAGGGCTCGGGAGCCGAGTCCTCAAGACGCTTCAATTCGGCGCGCATCCGGTCCAGATGACCCTTCCAGACCGGGCTGAGAAAGCGATCGATCTCCAATCCCTCTTCCGCACCGTAGTAAAACACTCCGCCCGGGAACCGGAAGCTCCCTCGGGGATGGGGCCCCGCCGCCAGGTCCCTCCACAGGTACCACTTCTCCAGGTCGAGGAACTCCAGGTTCGTGAACTGGCGGGTGCCCTGGTCGGCGACCCCTTTGGCCCCGCCCAACTTCACGTAGTTCCTGTCCTCGATGCCCTTCTTCTCGGCGTGGACGGCCAGCACCGCGTCCTGGAAGAGGCGGGAGAGATCGTTCACCTGTTGGAGAGTTCCTCCCTGGTCTCCAAGCTCTTCCCACTCACGGAGGTAGGGGTGTTCCAGGTCCTTTCGACCCAGGTACTTGACCCACCGGTCCAGGATCTCCGAGTCCAGTTCGGCCGGCGGCGCCTGCGAATTCCCGCGCATCGCCTTCCAGGCGGCCACCATGTAGCCGGAGGTCTGTCCCATCAGGATTTCCGACAGTTGCTCCGACTGAGCCGTGATGAAGGCCTGAATCGCCTCCTTCCGGGCGTTGATCCGCTCCTGGCTCTGCTTGTAGGCATCGACGACGGGGTCGGCCACCAGAGGGTGTTCCCCGGCTTTGCTGCTGGTGAACACACCCTTCAGGGAATAGAAGTCCTGAGTGGGGATGGGGTCGTACTTGTGGTCGTGGCACCGGGCGCAGCCCACGGTCAGCCCCAGGAAAGTTCGGGCCGTCACGTCCACCAGGTCGTCCAGGTTGGGAGCGATGGCGAGAAAGCCCAGGCCCGCAAGCAATTCCTCCCGGCTTTCGACAGGCAGTTGGTCGGCCGCGACCTGGGCCAGGATGAATTGATCGTAGGGCAGGTCCCGGTTGAACGCTTCGACGACCCAATCCCGGTATCGGAAGGCGTTGGGATAGGGAGTGTCCGTCCGGGCTCCCAATCTGCCGTCGGAATAGCGGGCCAGGTCCAGCCAGTGGCGCCCCCAACGCTCTCCATAGTGGTGGGAGGCCAGCAGCCGCTCCACGACCCGGGAGAAGGCGTCCGGAGAGGTGTCGGAGGCGAAGGCCTCCACCTCTTCGGGCGTGGGCGGAAGTCCGCTCAGGTCGAAGCTGGCTCTCCGGATGAGAGTACGCCTGTCGGCGGACCCGACGGGAGCCAGACCCTCTTTTTCCAGCCGGTCCAGGACGAAATAGTCGATGGGGTTTCCCGGCCGGGGGGCATCCCCCACGCCGGGAGGATCGGTTTCCTGCAGCGGCCGCAGAGACCAGAAGGCCCGTTGCTCCGGCGTGACCGTGTAGGTGGCTGCCGGATTCGAGGCGATCAACTTGTCGCCGGTGTCCGGCCAGACGGCGCCGGCGTCGATCCAACTGCGCAGGTCCTCGATTTTCCGGTCGCTGAGCTTTCCCTGGGGAGGCATCTGCAGCCTCTCATGGGTGTGGGAGACGACCCGGACGAGCAGGCTGCCGGCAGCGTTTCCGGGCCTGATGGCCGGCCCGGAACTGCCCCCGCGAACCAGTCCGTCCCTCGAATCCAATCGAAGATCTCCCTTGCGGGCGCTGGTGTGGCAGGCGTAGCAGTTTTCGGCCAGCAGGGGCCGAATGCGCATCTCGAAGAACTCGGCCGCGGACCTGTCGGAGCCGAACAAGGGCAGGGCGGGCCCCAGCAGGATCCCGATGGAGAGTATGACCCGATTGATCATGGAGTTAAGATCCAAGTTACCAACGGCCGGAAGAAACTGTCAACGGCGGGGGACAAGGGGGGGAGGAACGGGGGAGCGGAACTGTGAAAGGGCGGGCACACCGGCCCGGATTGAATGGCGGGTCAGACCGCGGCGGTGATTCGAAGTTTGGGAACCCTCACCATGACCTTGGACCCGGGAGGCACGCTGCTGATGATCCAGACGTTGCCGCCGATGATGGAATCCCGGCCGATGACCGTATTGCCGCCCAGAATCGTGGCCCCGGAATAGATGACCACGTTGTCCTCGATGGTGGGATGGCGTTTCTTTCCACGGGCCGCCGCCGCCCCTTCGGGGAAGCTCAGCGCACCCAGAGTCACGCCCTGATAGAGCTTGACGTTCTCTCCGATCTCGGTGGTTTCGCCGATGACGACACCGGTGCCGTGGTCGATGAAGAAACGGCGGCCGATTCGGGCGCCCGGGTGGATGTCGATTCCCGTTTCGTGATGGGCGTATTCGGTCATGATCCTGGGGATCAGCGGGACGTTCAAAAGGGTCAGCTCGTGGGCGACCCGATAGATGGTGACGGCCTTCATGCAGGGGTAGCTGAAGATGATCTCGTGGTTGCTCCGGGCCGCCGGGTCGCCGTCCATGGCGGCCTCCAGGTCCAGTCCCAACAGCCGGCGAAGTCGCGGAAAGGTCTTCAGGAAACGAAGGCAGATGGCATCCGCGGTTCTCCCGACCTTCTCCGGGTCCGGACCGGATTCGAGAATGAGTGCTTTGCAGATCTCCTTCGAGAGGCGCCGGTACACCTCTTCGACCAAGCCGCTCACGTACTCTTCCACCGTCTCGTTGGTGACGGATTGGTGCCCGAAGTATCCGGGGAAGAGAATCATTCGGATCTTTCCCAGGACGTCGACAACGACCCGCTGGCTGGGAAGCGGCGTCTCCCCCAGGTGCTGGTGCTTCAGACGGCTGTCCCGGTAGGTGGCAGCGATGTCGTCGATGACTCGGGGAAGAGAACGCCGGCCTCGCGATCTGTCGTCGATCTTGGAACTCATGGCCCTGACCCCTCGCCAACAGTCTACTACGGTGCCGGGACCGCTGTCAGGACGGCGCCGGAGGACCGCCGCGGCCCGGTCTCGGCCCGGAGCGGACGGCCGGGCCGGGCTGGTGCCGGCCTTGTCAGGATAGGGGGGTCTGTCTATGATCCGTCTCATGTCCGACTACGGCTCGCCTCCGTCGCCGCTCACCGAATTGTCGGAAGAGGAGGCGCTGTTTCGGGATGCCGTCTACGACTTCGCCCGGAGCGAGGTCCGGCCGCTGGCCGCGGAGATGGACCGGGACGGAGTCTTCCGGCCCGAGCTCCTGCAGCAGTTTTTCCAGTTGGATCTGATGGGCATCGAGGTCCCCGCGTCATTGGGTGGGGCCGGGGCCAGTTTCTTCATGTCCATTCTGGCGGTGGAGGCGCTGAGCACGGCGGATGCGTCGGCCGGAGTCGTCGTGGACGTCCAGAACACCCTGGTCAACAACGCTCTGCTGCGATGGGGGACACGGTCCCAAAAGGAGCGGTATCTGCCCCGCATGGCGTCGCGGTGGGTGGGCGCCTACGCCCTCTCGGAGGCGACCTCCGGCAGCGACGCGTTCACCATGGCGGCCCGGGCCTCCAGGCAGGGGGACCATTACGTTCTCAACGGCCGGAAGCTGTGGACCACGAACGCGGCGGAGGCCGATCTTTTCATCGTCTTCGCCAACGCGGCCCCCGAGAAGAGGTACAAGGGCATCACCGCCTTCCTGGTGGAACGGAGCTTTACCGGGTTCCGCGTCGGAAAGAAGGAGGACAAGCTGGGCATTCGCGCCTCGTCCACCTGCGAGCTGATCCTGGAGGATTGCGCCGTGCCTGCGGAGAACGTCCTGGGAGCCGAAGGCATCGGCTACAAGGTGGCCATCGAGACTCTGAATGAGGGCAGAATCGGGATCGGCGCCCAGATGATCGGCCTGGCCCGGGGGGCCCTGGACCATGCCCTCGCCTATTGTCGAGAGCGGGAGGCGTTCGGCAAGCCCATCGGCCAGTTCCAGGGGGTCCAGTTCTCGGTGGCGGAAATGGAGACGGAGTTGGAGGCGGCGAGACTCCTGGTCTACAACGCGGCGCGGTTGAAGGACGCGGGCAAGGCCTTTCTGAAGGAAGCGGCGATGGCCAAGTACTACAGCTCCAGGGTCGCCGAGAAGATCACGTCCCGCGCCATCGAGATTTTCGGAGGCTACGGCTATACCCGGGACTATCCCGTGGAGAAGTATTTTCGGGACTCCAAGATCGGGTCCATCTACGAGGGCACGACCCACATGCAACTCGCCACCATCGCCAAGCAGGTCCTCAGCCCGTAGCGGCCTGCTCCGGCCTGGTTTTCGACTCCATGGAAAAGCTGGAACTGCCGGTTCCCGTCGCCGCGTTCTGCCGGGATCTGCTGCGCTGGTACCAGCGGCACCGGCGCGATCTTCCCTGGCGCCGCCGGCTTGAGCCCTATCCGGTCCTCCTGGCCGAGGTGATGCTCCAGCAGACCCAGGTGAAGACCGTCGTTCCCTACTACCGGAGGTTTCTGAAGCGTTATCCCACGCTGGAAGACCTGGCCGAAAGCGACGAGGACGAAGTCCTTGCCCTCTGGTCGGGGCTGGGATATTACAGCCGGGCCCGCAATCTTCGCCGGGCAGCCCAGCAGATCCGCGACCGCCACGGGGGTGAGTTCCCACGGACCTACCAAGAGATGATCCGGTTGCCCGGAGTCGGCCGGTATACGGCCGGAGCCGTCCTCTCCATTGCCTATGGGCAACCGCTGCCCATCCTGGACGGCAACATCCGCAGGCTCTTCGCCCGCTACCTCAAGATGGACGGCGTCTCCGCCGGAGACGATTCCCCGCCGCTGTGGGACCTGCTGACCCGCATCAGCCGCTATGCCGCGGCCCGGGAGGAAGTGTCCGATCTGAACCAGGCTCTCATGGAATTGGGGGCCCTGGTCTGCACGCCGCGCTCGCCGGGTTGCGGTCGCTGTCCGCTGGAGGGGAGTTGCCTCGGACTTCGGGCCGGAGTTCAGGAAAAGCTGCCCCTGCCCCGCGCGCGCCGTGCCGTGCGACGGTTGAGCTACGCGGTGGCCGTGATCCGTCACCGGGATCGATTCCTGCTGGCCCGGAACCGGGAAGGTGAATTCTTGAAAGGGATGTGGGAATTTCCCCGGATTCGGGTCAGGGATCCGGATCCGGATCTGACGGCCGATGCGCTGGAGAAGGCCTTTCATCGCAAGCTCGGCTTGTCGCTCAACATCGGCGGCTTGCTGAAACCGGTTCGTCATCAGATCACGTTTCGGCGGCTCACCCTTCATCCGGTTGTGGGCGCGCTCCGGACGGCCGCCCCACCCCCGGGACTGGTGTGGGCCGATCCGGGTGGGGACCGTTCCTATCCGGTCCCCGCCTATGTGGGCAAGATTGCGAGACTCTACGCCCGGGAACACGGGCCGGCTTGATTCCGGACCCGACCTGAGGGAATGCCAGGGTGTCCCGGAGGTTTCCCCATTACGCTCAGTTCAGGCCGCGCCGGACCAGCAACGAGGCGGCGTCCGGATCGCGGCCCCGGAAGGCCCGGTAGAGAGCCATGGCCTCCCGGCTGCCTCCTTGCGACAGGATCATCCTGCGGAATCGGTCACCGTTCTCCCGTGTCAACCCGCCGTTCTCCTTGAACCATTCCACCGTATCGGCGTCCAGCACCTCGCTCCAGATGTAGGAGTAGTACCCGGCCGAGTAGCCGCTGCTCCAGATGTGTGAAAAGTAGGTGCTGCGGTAGCGCGGCGGCACCGCATCGAGGGCGACGCCGGCCTCGGCCAGCACCGCCTTCTCGAAATCGATCACACCCTCGTCATCGGGCGCTTCCTCGACCGTGATCTGGTGCCACGCCTGGTCCAGCAGCGAGGCGGCCAGGTACTCGGTGGTGGCGAATCCCTGGTTGAATTTCTCGGCGGCCAACATCTTTTCCACCAATTCCATGGGCATGGGCTCCCCGGTCTCGAAATGGACCGCGTAGTTCGCCACCACCTCCGGCCAGGTGGCCCACATTTCGTTGATCTGGGAGGGGAATTCGACGAAGTCGCGAGCCACGGACGTTCCCGAGAAATAGGGGTAGCGCACCGAAGAGAAGATGCCGTGGAGCGCGTGACCGAACTCGTGAAACAACGTCTCCACCTCATCGACGCTCAGCAGCGTCGGCTCCCCGGCGGGGGGCTTCGGGACATTCATGTAGTTTCCGATTACCGCCCGGGTCCCCAGCAGCTCCGACTGGGAGACGAACGAGCTCATCCAGGCGCCCCCCTGTTTGGAGGACCGGGCATAGAGGTCGACCAGAAACAGGGCCAGCGGCCGGGAGTCGGCGTCGAGAACGTCGAACACCCTCACGTCCGGGTGGTGGGTGGGGAGATCGGTCCGCTCGTGAAGGCTGATCCCGAACAGCCGGTTCGCCGCGTAGAAGACGCCCTTTTGCAAGACGTTGTCGATTTCGAAGTAGGGTCGAAGCTGAGACGCGTCGAAGTCATACCGTTTCCTGCGAACCTGCTCCGCGTAGTAGGCCCAATCCCACGAGGCCAGCGGATGGCTCCCGCCGTCGCCGTCAATCATGGCCTGCAGGTCCCGTGCCTCCCGCGCGGCGTTGGCGGCCGCCGCCTCCGCCAGTTGGGAGAGAAAGCGGTTGACCGCCTCCACCGTCTTCGCCGTCTGCCGCTCCAGGCTGTAGGCGGCATGGTTGGGATAGCCGAGGAGCGCCGCCCGTTCCGCCCGCAGCCTGGCGGAGCGGGCCACGATGCCCCGATTGTCGAACTCGCCTCCCCGGCTGCCGCGGGCTTGGGACGCCTCCATGATCCGTTTCCGCATCGCGCGGTCCCGGATCCAGGTCAATGGCGGCTGGCCACTGGTGTTCCGGAGCGCAACCAGGAACTTTCCCTTCAGGTCCCGGGCCGCCGCCGCATCCGCCGCCGCCTGGATCTCGTTTTCCGACAATCCTTCCAGTTGTCCGCGGTCGGCGACGACGACAGCGGAATCGTTGACCTCGGACAGCAGGTTCTGGCTGAAGCGCGTCTGCAGGCCGGCCAGATCGACGTTGATCTCCTGGAGCCGAGCCTGGCCCGACTCCGAGAGCCGCGCGCCCGCCCGCACGAAGTCGGTGAAATACTCCTCGATCAGGCGCCGCGACTCGTCGTCGATACCCAGCGCCGCCCGGCGGCCGTACAGGTCCCGGACCCGTTCGAACAGCTTGCGGTTCAGCAGAATGCGGTCTCTGTGGGCGGAAAGTTTCGGAGCCATCTCGCTCCGGATCTCGTCCAGCTTGTCGTTGGTGTGGGCGAGGACCAGGTTGAAGAAGACGCTCCTGACCCGTCTGAGCATCCGGCCGGAACGCTCGAGCGCAACCAGAGTGTTTTCGAACGTGGGAGGCTCCGCCTGGTTGGCGATGGCGTTCACCTGGTCCAGGTGCCGGGCCATGCCCTGCTCGAAGGCGGGCCGGAAGTGCCGCTCGTCGATCCGATCGAACCGCGGGTAGTTGAATGGTAGGGAACTCTCAGTGAAAAAAGGATTCTGTGGCATGGCAATCGTCGTCTCGTCCTGGGTCGTTTCCGGTTCCGAACGCGAGCACCAGGTGAACAACACCAGTGCCGCGGCAATCCCAATCTGGGATCCTCCCAACCGCATCAGGGTAATGCTACCGCAGGGTTGATCCCGGCTTCACCCGGGACGCCGGCGGCGGGTGCCGGGAGATATTGTAGGGTTGCTCCTGGAAACGATGAAAACACAGGAAATATATTGATCATGAGGCTGAATAACCTGTAATATCGGTATCAGTGAGAACGATAATACAGAGATTCCGGTGGCTCACCACTCGGCTGCCAATTGCGGACAAGCGCCGCCTGGTGGTTCTGACCGGAGCGCGCCAGACCGGAAAAACGACACTGGCCCGGGATCTCTACCGCGATCTGCGGTACCTGAACCTGGATGCGATCGAGGAACGGGAGGCGGTGCGCGCAATACGCAGCGGCAGTTGGGGCCGGGTCGTCGGCGCAGCCGTGATCGACGAGGCGCAGAAGGAACCTGGCGTCTTCGACAAGGTGAAGCTGGCCTTCGATGGAGGGCATCTGTCGTTCTCGGTCCTGCTGGGTTCGTCTCGATTCCTGCTCCTGAAACGCATCCGGGAGTCGCTGGCCGGCCGGGCGTTCGTCTACGATCTATGGCCGCTCACTGCCTCCGAGTTGCGTCGCGCCGTCGGAGTCACTCCGCCCCGCCCGCTGTTTGATCGGCTCATCACGCGGCCGGACGCGTTCTCGGCGATCCTGGGTGAAGAGCCGCCGCGGCTGCTGGGTGACGAAGCGACGGCGCGCGTTGAGGCAATCGATCACCTCGCGGCTTGGGGCGGGATGCCCGAGCTCCTGTCGCTGGACGATGAGGACAGGCGTGAATGGCTGCGCTCCTACCAGCAGACGTGGCTCGAGCGTGACCTTGCCGATTTGACCCGCGTCGCCGACCTGTTGCCGTTTCGCTCACTGCAGAGGCTGGCCATGCTCCGCACCGGACAACTCCTCAACTATGCGAAGCTGGGCCGGGACGCCGCCGTCAGCGCGGCCACGGCCCGCCGATACCTGGAGTACCTCCGTCTGTCATACCAGGTCGAGCTGCTGCAGCCGTATGCGCGCAACCTCACCAGTTCGACGGTGAAGAGCCCCAAGCTCTACTGGATGGACCTGGGCCTGTTGCGCCAGGGGACCGGATTCTGGGGTGAGATCACCGGACCTCTGTTCGAGACGCTGGTCGTAGCGGAGGCTCGCAAGTGGATCGACACCCTCGGGCGCGACGCGATGCTGTGGTTCTACCGGACGCGCTCGGGACGGGAAGTCGACCTGCTGGTCACGACCTCCGCCGGCGTCATCGGTATCGAGGTGAAGAACCGCACCCGGATTGGGAGGGTCGACTGCTCGGGGCTGCGCGTGTTGGGAGAGGCGTTGGGAGACGAGTGGCTCGGCGGCCTGGTCGTCCACCGGGGCGAGGACCTGTTGGAGTTGGAACCGGGCCTTTGGGCAGTTCCGGTTCACAGGCTCTTCTAAGGAAAAGGGGGGGCGATTTCCAATCGCCCAGTCTTCGTTGCCAAGTTTGTCAGTCAGGAGTTCGGCGATTGGAAATCGCCGCTCCAGTTCGGCGGTTAGGAAACCGCTCCTTTTTCTACCGGGCGTCCGCCGGACTGGGCCGATGGGGGAGCTTCTGAATTTTGATCCGTCCAAGTTTCCCTGCATCGGCTCCCCATTTTCAGACCGGCTGGTAAGATGGTGAAACGTGATTGCAGACTGGGAACATCGATGCCGGTGCAAATGACCTGTTTTCGAATCGGCGCACGATCGCGGCCGTTCCTCCTGGGCGCGCTCTGCTCGATGGGTTTCCTTCTGGTCTGCATCGCGCTCGAAGCCCAGCGCAGGGGGCCTCCCCGGCGGTTGGAAAACCCGGTCGACCTCACCCTCCCCAACAAATCAAGGATGGAATTTCGAAGCTTTCCATCGTCCGCCTTGGGGATGAATGCGGATTACAGCGTCCTGCTTCCGCCCAGCTACGATGAGGAATCGGACCGGAGATTTCCCATCGTCTACTTTCTTCACGGATTGAACAACGACCATACGAGTTGGGCGACGCCGCGCTACGGGGATCTTCCGGCCCGCATCGACCTTCTCATGAGCCAGGGGAAACTGCCCCACTTCGTCATGGTCCATCCCGACGGACAGAACAGCCTCTACACCGATTCTCCCGACGGGACCGGCAACTACGAGACCTACATTCGAAACGATCTCTTACAGGCGATTCAGGGGCGGTACAGGGTTCGAACCGACGCCGGGGGACGCGCCATCGGAGGCGTCTCCATGGGAGCTTACGGAGCTCTCAAGATCGCCATGAAGCACCCCGGTCTCTATGCCTCGGCCGCCGGCGTCTCGCCCATCGTCTTTCTGGGCGAGGACCCCTTCGAGGTCCTCCGATCCAACCCCTCCCGAAGTTCCACCTATTTCCTGCGTCTGGTGGAAAAGGCCTTCGGCGATCCGATGGACCAGGACTACTGGAAGCAGAACAGCCTGGAAGAACTGGCCCGAAGCGCCTCCCTGGCCGGATTGAATCTCTACTTCTCCTACGGCACCGCCGACCGCTACAACCGGCGTTTCCCCATGGAGCATGGCATCAAGTCGCTGGCGCGGATCCTGGACCAGCGTGGGGTCTCCCACCAGTGCATGATCTTCGAGGGGGAGCCGCACGGCTGGGAACTGGTGGCGGCCCACCTGGAGGAGACGCTCGCGTTCCTCACCCAGACCTTTTGAGAATGTGGAAGGGCGATTTCCAATCGCCCGTTCTTCCGTCGCCGCTTTGCTACGCGGGAGTTCGGCGGTTTGGAAACCGCGGCTCGTTTCCTTTTTCTCCCCGCCGGTGGGGGAGCTTTTGAGAAGAGGAACCCAACGTAAGGACACCCCTTGTGGGTGTCCTCTTCGAGTGTCACGACGGATCGCGGAAGCGAAGCACCACCTTGCCGAACTGGCGTTGGGACTGCAGGCGCTCCAGGGCGGCGGCGGCGTCTTCGAAGTCGAAGACCCGGTCGATGCAGGGAAGGAGCCTTCTCCGGCCCAGCAAGCGTACGATCTCGGCAAACTCGTTCCGGTTGCCCATGGTGGAGCCGAGGATATCGATCTGCTTCCAGAAGATGAGACGGATCTCGGTGGCCGGGTTGGGTCCGGTGGTGGCCCCGCAGGTCACGATCCTGCCTCCCTTTCGGGCCATCTTGAGGCTCTGAAGCCAAGTCGATGCGCCGGGGCCCTCCACCACCAGGTCGATGCCGCGCCGATTCGTAGCCCGGAAAACCTCCCGGGCCACGTCGCATTGGGTGTAGTCGTAACAGAAATCGGCCCCCAGGCTGCGAGCCAGGTGGAGCTTTTCCTGTGACGAGGAACTGACCCAGACGCGCGCCCCCGACAACTTGGCGATGGCCAGGGCGGCTGTGGCGACGCCTCCTCCGATCCCGTGAATGAAGACGTCCTCCCCCGGCCGGAGCCGGCCCCGGGTGCAGACCATTCTCCATGCGGTCAGGTTCACCAGCGAGAACGCCGCCGCTTCCTCGAAGGTCACGCCATCGGGAATCCGCGCCAGGTTGCGGGCCGGGGCCGCGAAATACTCGGAATAGACCCCGGGGCCATGTTCTCCCACCAGGCCGTAGCGCACACAGAGGCTCTGCTCGCCGTCCTGGCAGAACTCGCATTCCGTACACCAGATCCCGGGGTTGAGCATGACCCGGTCTCCAACTTGAAGACCCTCCACGCCGGCGCCCAGTTGTCGGACCACTCCCGCGGCATCCGAGCCCAACACGTGGGGCATCTTCTGCTTGATGCCCGGGATGCCCTCCAGGACGAACAGGTCCAGATGGTTCAGGGCAGCGGCACGGGTCTGGACCAGCACCTCGCCTCTCCCGGCCCGGGGAGTGGGGACCTCGTCGATGCGAACCTGGTCCAGGGTTCCATGTCGATGGATCAAGACGGCTTTCATGAGATCGATGTTCCTGCAGGAGTCAGGGGTGATAGTACGGTTTTCGCAGAAGACGGGCCTTGGTCTCGTCGGCCGCCGCCCTCCGCATCAGTTCGGGCGAGGCCTCGCAACCCGGCCAGTCCACCATGTAGGAGGGACCGTACTGATACAGAAGCCAGAGCTTGGATTCCGTTCGGGACCTCTTCATGCAGTGGGAAATGCTCTCGCTGAAGATCACGGCGGAGCCCGCCGCCAGGGAGAGGTCGTTCAGTGCCGCAACGCTCTCAGGAGGACGCCCCCCGTAGGGGTGGGGGAAGTTGCTCTTGTGGCTGGAGGGGATGACGGAAAAGGAACCGTCCCCGCTCCCGGTGTCGTTGAGGGCAATCAGGCAGGAGACCAGCAGGCAGCGGAATTCTCCGTCGATGAAACAGCGGTAACGGGTGTAGCGCCGGGGGTCGGCGAGGCCGCCCTGAGAAATGTGTCCCGAGATTCCGGGTTCGCGAACGATGGCGCGGGATGAGACGAGGCGGATCTGATCTCCCCAGATGAGCTGCTGCATGGCCTCGACCAGCCGCTCCTGGACGAATGCCTGTTCCAGGATCCCGCCGCACTCGACGACGTTGAGCAACTCGACCTCGGGACCGTTGCGGCGCAGCGTCACGTGTTCCGGGGGGCTGGCGAGGCTTCCCTGGAGCTGCCGTGTGGCTTCACCAACCTGCGCAGCGGTCAGAAAATCTTCCAAAACCAGGTAGCCGGTGATGTCGAAAACGTATCGGTCTTCGTCCGTCAGATACTCGATCCCGGTCCCGGTCTGAAAGGGCCGGATGTCCTTCTCTTCCTCTCGCTGCTGATAGAGCCTCTTTTCGACCATGACTTGCCGTTCGGCTACCCGGACTCGGAGGCCCGAAAAGGGGACAGGTTGAAACCCGGCGCCGAATCGAAGGGCGGCGGTCCCTGCACCAGTTCCAGTTGCCGGGGCGTAGCCCGCTCCTCGAAACCGGACGCGGTCTCGATCTGATCGTCCCAGGCCGCCTGAAACGAGGGCGCGTAGGACGCGAAGATGGTGCGCCGGATCTTTCGGCTCCGGTTCTGCACGGCGCCGTGGGTCAGGTCCTCCGAGAAGATGACCGCGTCGCCCGCCCGGCAGGCACAGGTCTGCACCAGGGGTGGTTCTCATCGGGGTTCTCCAGGTGTTGGGGGCTGGCATAGTTGCCCTTGTGGCTTCCCGGAATCACGGCAAACGCCCCCTCGTGCACGTCCACGTCCGTCAGGGCGTAACCCACCTTGACGCTCACGCATTCGAAGCGGTCCCGGTTGCAGGCGAATTCGCTGTAGGAGAGGAGCTCCGAGTAACCGTGGTGAAAGACGGTGGCCCGGCCGGGGCAACGGGACAGGAGGTGGAGAGCGTCAATCCGGATCGGGACCGAGATCATGGCCTCCATGTAGGGCAGCACCGCGGGCCAATCGATGAGCTGCTCGAAGACTCCCCCGTATTTGAGCAGGGTGCAGGAATAATCGCGGCACCCGGTCGAACCGTCCGGTTCGTCGGGATAGTAGCTCCGGGTCAGCCCCTTGGCGCCGATCTCGCTGTCGGACAGGGCTTCCAGCTTGTCCAGCTCCCGGTTCAAATCATTCACGAGACTCGGGGGGAGAACATTCCGCAATATGAGGTAGCCGTTCAGGTCAAAGAGGTAGGTCTCTTCAGGGGTCATTCCGGCAATTCTCCAGTCTGGGTGGGGAACAGGATTCTGGCCATGGTCACCGCCGGGGCGCCTCCAACGGCCGGATTCTAACACCTGCGACCCTTCCATTTCCCCGGCTTCGAGGCTAGTCCGAGTCGATTACGCGGTTAGAATAGGCGCGGCATGGAAAACTTGACTCATTCCCTCGTCGGAGTGGCTCTTTCCCGGGCGGGGCTGGGACGAATGACTCCCTACGGCACCGTCTCCCTAGTCGTGGCCGCCAACCTGCCGGACGCCGATATCGTCGTGAGCGGGTGGGGGCCGCTCTACTATCTTCACCACCACCGGGGAGTGACCCATTCGGTGTTGGGCGTCCTGGCGCTGGCCCTGTTGTTTTCCCTGCTGCTCAAGTTTCTGGCTCGGTTCCGATCCGGAGACAAGGCATTTCCATTCGGCCCGCTCCTGGCCAGCGTCACTCTGACCCTGGTCAGCCATCCGCTGCTGGACTTGACCAATTCCTACGGCCTCCGTCCCTGGCTGCCCTTTTCCGGGAAGTGGTATTACGGCGATCTGGTCTACATCGTGGATCCCTACCTCTGGTTGATCCTGGGCGGCGCCGTCTTCCTGACCGCCCAAAGGACGCGTGTGACGCGCCCGGTCTGGATCGCGGTTGTGGTCTTCATGTCTTTCCTGGTGGCAAGGAACGCCGAGGCCCGCCCGGACGGTCCGGTGGTGGCGGTTGTTTTCTTTTCGGCTCTGGCGTTGATCCTGGCTCTCAAGCAACGGCGGACGGTTTGGAGCCGCTCACTGAATCTCTGGGCCTTGGGTGGAGTCGCGGTCTATTGGGGTTTGCTGCTCATCTCCCGAACCGTGACCCTGACGGGAGCGGCTCCGGAGATCGCTCGGGAACATCCGCAGGTCCAAACCGAAACTCTGGCCGCTTTGCCCCGTCTGGCCAATCCCTTGAGTTGGGAGATCCTGTGGCAGGATCGAAAACGGGTCCGCATCTGGAGAGCGTCCCTGGACGGCGGCCGGCTCGAGGGACACCAAGCCTACCGGAGGCGCCTGGATCACCAGGCCGTCCAAGCGGCGCTGGACACTTGTCCCGGGCGGGTGATGAAGGCTTTCGGCCGCTTCACCTTCTACGACGTGAAACCGGAACCGGACCGCGTCCTGGTGCTGGCGCGGGACGCCCGTTTCTCGCGAATGCAGACTTCCGGATTCGGAGTCGTCCCCATCCCCATGAGTCCCGACCTCTCGCAGAGCCTGAGTACCCTGGCCTGCCCGTGCCGGGATTGAGGTGGATGAAATCCGCGGGGGCGGCCCTTCCGGTTGTCCGGGCTTCAGACTCGGGCCGGGGTGGCCAAGGAGCTAACGCGACTGTTCTTCGCGCAGCTTCCTGGTGAGCGCCGGCACGATCTCCATCAGGTCCCCGACGATTCCGTAGTTGGCCAGATTGAAGATGGGGGCGTCCGGATCGGTGTTGATGGCCACGATGTTGGCCGAATTCCTCATGCCCACCACGTGTTGAATGGCGCCGGAGATGCCGCAGGCGACGTAGAGCCGGGGCGCCACCGACTGGCCGGAGCTGCCGATCTGGCGGTCCCGCTCCAGCCACTCGCTGTCGACGGCCGCCCGGCTGGCTCCAAGCTCGGCCCCCAGCACCTCCGCCAGCTCCTCCAGGAGGCGCAGGTTCTCCTTGCGCTTGATGCCGCGGCCCGCCGCCACGATCATGTCCGCCTTGGCCAGGTCCACTTTCTCCTTCACCGCTCCGACGGTTTCCACCACGGTGCGGCGATGCGCCAGTCCCGACAGATCGACGGTTCGCTCCACTACGGGGGAACTGCCCTCCAGCAGGTCGTTGCCGGCGCCGGCTCCCGACTGGAAGGTGGCGATCCAGGGATGAGAAGAACGGACCCGGACGTCCGCGTTGATTCGATTTCGAAACATCTGGCGGACGAAGACCATGCTCTCGCCGTCGATTCTGCAGCCGATGCAGTCGGTCACCAGTCCGCACTTCAGGGATGCGGCAAGCTTGGGAGCCAGGTCGATGTTCTGGTAGCTGTGTCCCATCAGGAAGGCCAGGGGACGGTCCTGCTCCAGGATCCGGGTCAGGGCGAGGCAATGGGCGTCCGGATCGTACCCGTCCAACCGATGGTGAGAGACGACCAGGGCCGCGTCGGCCTGCAATCCGGCCGCGTTCTCCACGACGGAACGATTCGGTCCGCAGAGAAGAAGCGCTTTGACTCCAAGTCCGTGCGAGCGGCCGAGCTGCTGCGCCAGGGCCAGGGTTTCCCGGGAAAGGGTGTCCACCCGCCCATCGGAGTGGTCCAGCAGTACGTAGATCCCGCCCGTCATGGTTTCTCCTCTGATCGTCTGGGCGTTGCAGAACCTCTGACGCTTGTATGCGCCGGGGAGGGGGGACAAGACTGTCCCCCCTCCTACAGGACCTTTGCCTCTCGCCTGAGCCTGTCCACCAGCGTGGAGGCGATTTCATCCGGCGTGCCCTCGATCATCTCCGCCTTGCTGGTCTGCTCCGGGAAATAGAGGCGTTCGATCTCCAAGTGAGGCAGGGAAGAAAGGTCCAACCCCAGCCCGCCCAACTCGATCTTCCGGATTTCCTTGCGCCTGGCCTGCATGATTCCCCGCAAGGTCGCATAGCGGATCTGAGAGATTCCGGCCTGGACGGTCAAGACGGCAGGGAGGGGAATCTCGACCCACTCGAACCATCCGCTTTCCATCTCCCGGAGGGCCCTGACGCTACGCCGATCCTCCTGGACCTGGATCTGCATGACGATGGTGGCGTGGGGAAGGCCCAGAAGGTGGGCCAGGATGGGCCCGGTCTGGGCGTAGCCGTAGTCGTCCGATTGGGTCCCGGCAAGGATCAGGTCGTAGTCCTGGTCCCGCAGAACCTTCTCCAGAGCCGCGGCGACCCGGTGGGGACTCGAAAGCTCACGTTCCCGGTCCAGTATCAGGACGCCTCGATCGGCTCCCATGGCCAGACCCTTGCGCATCGATTTCTCCGCTTCGGCCCGTCCGGCCGTCAGCAGGACCACCTCTCCCCGGTGCCGCTCCTTGAGCTTCAGAGCTTCTTCGAGCGCGTACTCGTCGCACTCGCTGATCTCGTGGGTGACTTCCGCGTTCCCGATCCAGGAGGAATCGGACGACAGCTCGTATCGGGTATCCCGGCTCGGAGTTTCCTTGAGGCAGGCGAAGACCTTCATTTCCGGAACAGTCTTTCGAACATCTCCCGAGGCTCCAACGGCCGCTCCCGGACCGAAGTCGTGGCCTTCTCCACTGCCGTTTGAATCTCGAAGAACCGGCAGTCGTTGCGGTCGTTCTTGTTGCCGATCCGCTGAGGGATCGGCTCAGAGCATTCGAAGCGGGCGCCGGGATCGAAATAGACGCAGTTCTTGCAGGTGTGCAGGTCGGTGGCGCACTTGGGGCACTGGCTGGTTGTGCCCACTTCCGAGAACGAGGGGGGGAGGGTCACTCCACAGATGGAACACCGAATCACCTGGTGAAACTTGGTCATGCGGGGAGATCGGGGTCCCCCGCGGGATGAGCGTGGACCGAACGGGCGCCGACCGGACGACCTTCGCGGTCTTTCGCGCCGTCCCCGGTTGTCGTCATAGCCGTGCTGGCGGTATTTTCTCATCGTTGCACTCCTGCCGAAAATTCGGGCCGGTATCGGCGACTCAAGCGGTCCGTGAGATCAATCCAGTTGAGTTGGAAGCAGCCGGCGGTTACATTGGCCCCGTCCGGAGCATCCTGATTCGGTTCAGCTCGTCGACCCGCCGAGAATCGAAATCGGGCCGGGAGCCCGGAAGCCGACGGGAACGATGTCAGTGAGCCTTTGAAACACCTTGGAAAAAAGGGCGTCCGCCCTTGGCATGGACCCTGTGCAAATCAGATTCTACACGCGTAAGGGCTGCCACCTCTGCAAGACGGCGCTGACAGTATTGCAGGAACTTCAGAAGGAGTTCAAGTTCCGCGTGCGCCTCGTCGACATCGACGCTTCGCCGCATCTCCTCGGCGTGTACGGACAAGACATTCCGGTCGGTGAAATGGAGGGACGGGAAATCTTCAGGCACCGGGTCGACAAGCACGCCATGCGGGAAATCCTTCGGGGGAGGCTCAAGATCCGAAGACCGGCGTGATGGAGCCGGACGCCCCATCGTCATGAAGATCTACACGGGCAGAGGAGATGGCGGACAGACGTCCCTGTTCAGTGGTGAAAGGGTCGGCAAGGACGCCAGGCGGGTGGAAGCCTACGGCACTCTGGATGAACTCAACTCCCTGTTGGGTTGGGGTGGGGCACAGACTCGCTGCCCCGAAGTCTCCGAGATTCTGACCGCCTTGCAGTCTGAACTCTTCGAGGCCGGCGCGGACCTCGCCACGGTGGGCCGCCGCCGCCGGGTTCGCCGCCTGGACGAGGATGACTGGAGGCGGCTGGAATCGCTGATCGATGAACTGGACGGGAAGCTGCCGCCCTTGAGGAATTTCGTGCTCCCCGGCGGTTCCACCGCAGCCTCCGTCATCCATCTGGCCCGATCGGTCTGCCGCAGGGGAGAACGCCTGCTGGTTCGCCTGATGCGGACTGAACCGGACGTCAACGAACACCTTCTGGTATACCTGAACCGGTTGTCGGATCTGCTCTTCGTGCTGGCGCGCTACGAGAATTTCCAGGCCGGCGCGGAAGAAACTCCTTGGAGACCGAAGAATTGAGGACATGGGACTCGGAATGTCCCGATTGCCGGGGCTCGGGCTGGTCCCTGGTGGAGAGAGACGGGACCGAGACCGTGGTTTCCTGCCCCACCTGCGGATCTGAGGATCGCCGGGCTCAATTGCTTCGGCGGGCGAGCATCCCCGATCGCTATATTTCCAAGGATTTTCGCGCCTACCATCCGGATCCGAAATTTTCCACCCAACTGGAGGCGCTCACGAGTTCCATCCGATTCGCGGAAAACTACCCGCAGGTTCACCGGGGACTCCTCTTCAGCGGGCCTTGCGGCGTCGGCAAGACGCACTTGGCCGTCGCCGTCCTCAAGCACCTGGTCCTGGAGAAGCATGTCAGCGCCCGGTTCGTGGACGAAACCGAACTTCTCCGCAGGCTCCAGTATTCGTACGGGCCGGACTCCCCCGAAACCGAGCGGGAAGTGCTGCGTCCTCTCTATTCCGCGGACCTTCTGGTCTGGGATGATCTGGGTGCCGGCCGGCCGACGGAGTGGGTCGCGGAGACCATCCGGACGATTCTGAACTACCGGTACACTCGCCGGAAGCAAATCGTGCTCACCACCAACCTGCCCTTGAAGTCGACCGGCGGGGGCTACCCCGAAAACCTGGCAAGGGAGCAGAACCTGGCCGAGAGGATCGGCGCTCCGCTCTACTCCCGGATCATGGAGATGTGCGAAGTCGTCGATGTGCGCGGACACGACGCCCGGACGGGGCTCTACAAGGCAAGTCTGGACGCTCAGAAGGTGTAGCAGGCCAGGAGCGAGTTTCCACCCGAGTCCCGATCCAAGACTGCAGCCCAATCCACCTCAGATTCACGCCGGACTGATAGAATTGCGCCATGGCAAGACTATTTCCCTTTCGAGGCTACCGCTACGACTCCCGTCTGGTCCCGCGATTGGACGATGTTGTCACCCAGCCCTACGACAAGATCACTCCCGGCATGCTCCGGCGCTACCTCCGGAAGGACCCCCGGAACATCGCCCGGGTCATCAAGAATCGGGACTACGCCGACGCGGCGCGAAATCTCGCCGATTGGATCGAATCGGGGGTCATGCTGCGCGACGGGGCCCCGTCGTTCTACCCCTACCGGCAGGTCTTCGAGATCCAGGGGCAATCCCACGCCCGGTTGGGTTTCATCGGCCTGATCTCTCTGGACGAGGCGGACCTGGCCGTCCGCGGACACGAAAGGGTGCTTCGCGGGCCACTTGAGGACCGTCTCAACCTGATTCGCCACACCGAGGCCAACGAGGGGCTCATCTTCATGCTCTATTCGGACCCTGAACTGTCCGTGGACCGGTTGCTCGCCCGATTCACCGAGTCCACGGAACCCGTGATCCAGGTCCGGGACGAGTACGGGGTGCGGCACGAGTTGTGGCAGCTCACCCAGTCGGACCTCCAAACGGACATGGCCGCCGCGCTCATGAGGCACCGCCTCTACATCGCCGACGGTCATCACCGTTTCCAGACCTCGGTCGAATACCGCAACGAGTGTCTCGCCCAAGGCTGGCGAACCTCGGGTCCGGAGAGCTTCGACAAACGGATGATCGGGCTCTTCAACATGGAGAGTCCCGGACTCAAGGTCCTGGCGACGCATCGCGGAATCAAGAACGTGGACGAATCCCGGATCGGCCGCCTCCGGGCCGGTCTGGAGCCGTTCTTCCAGGTGGACAGCGTTTCCTCCGCGGAAGATCCGGCCACGCTCCTGGAGGGTCAAGGCCACCGGGCGGGTCTTGTCCTCAATGGGTCGGACCAGGCCTTTCTGCTGCGGCTCCGGGAGCGTTCCGCTTCCGACCCGTCCTTCATGCCGGGCATCCAGGGACCGGCTCGTTCATTGGACGTGAACATTCTTCACGAGGGCATTCTCGACCCGCTTCTGGGGATCGGCGCCGAGGAACTCTCCAGCCAGAACTACGTCGAATATTTCCGGGATCCCGGGGAGCTGACGGCAAAGGTCCGAAAGGGCGAGCTTCAGGCCGGATTCCTGTTGAACGCGACTCGCTTGGGACAGGTGAGGGAAATCTCCGATCTGGGCCAGAAAATGCCTCAGAAATCCACCGACTTCTATCCCAAGCTGTTGACCGGACTGGCCCTGATGAAGATGGAGATGGCGAAGGGGCCGGAGTAGCCCGCTCCGGTTTCGCCGATGGGCCGGATGCTCGTTCCGGCAAGGAGCCTGCCCGCATTTCCCGCCGGAGACGCCATGATCGAAACCGAGTTGGCCCGGCGCCTGTCGGTCGTCCTGGTCGGAACCCGAAACCCCGGCAACATCGGTTCGGCGGCCCGCGCCATGGTCAACATGGGCCTTTGCCGCCTCAAGCTGGTCCGCCCGGTGGCGGAGTGGGGGGAGGAGGCCAGGATGATGGCCTCGGGAGCCCTGGATCGGATGGACCCGATCCAGGTGCACACCTCGTTCGATGAATCGGTGGCGGGAGTTCAGGTTCTGGTGGGCACCACCTCCGGCCGGGAGAGAAGAACCCATCAGCCGGTCTACACGCCGCGCCGGATCGCCCCGCTTCTGAAGCGGCATGCCCGAACCCAGGAGGTGGCGCTTCTCTTCGGTCCCGAGAACCGGGGACTCACCGACCTTCAGCTCTCCCGCTGCCGGTACCTGGTGACGGTGCCTTCCAACGACGCTTTCCCGGTGTTGAACCTGGCTCAGGCCGTCATGGTCCTCGCGTACGAGATCAACACCTGCGGGGAAGCGGATCGCGACGTCCAACCCGACCTCGTCACCCACGGCCAACGGGAGCGAATGTTCCGTCACATGGAGCGGGTGCTGATCCGTATCGGCTTCCTGAGCTCGTCGAATCCGGACCACGTCATGAAGGCCATTCGCCGGTTCCTGGGGCGAGCGGACCTGTCCGAACGGGACGTCCGGATCCTGAGAGGCATCTTCAGCCAAGTGGAATGGTACGAGCGGCAAGGAGACCGGCTTCCAGCCGATCAGGTGCGCAAACCGTGACGGACCGTGACGGGATGCGGGGGCCAATGTGGAACGGAGGTGATCTGTCCGCCGTTAACGCGCCGCCAGCCGGCTCTTGAATTTCTGAACCCGCCGCACCAACTCGTGAAACGCATGGGTGATGCTGGTGGCAGGGTTGTTGGCGGTTTCCCGGACCCGGATGGCCGTCTGCGGAACCATCAATACCAGCACCGTTTCACACTGCCGTCCCCGAGGCAGCATCTCGACCACGACTCGCAGATCCAGATCGTGAGGCTTGAAGCTGGGCAGAAGCTTGCGGACCTTGGCGCTCTGTCTGCCGATCAGACTCTGTAGGCTGGGATCCAGCCGCAGTCGGCGGCCTTGAACCTCGATCTTCATGATATCCAAAAAAATTATACTAGCAACGCTCGACGAGCATCAACTGACTTCCGTAGGGGCGACGTGTGGTCGCCCTCTTCCCGGCGGCATGAACCGGTTTGAAACGAAGAGGGCACTCAGAAGGGGTACCCCTGCTGGTTCTCCGAACAAATGAATCGGGAAAGTCCTGACTCACAGGGGGTGCCCCTGCGTCGTACAGGCTGATAGACTCCGCTGTCCTGACCGCAACATCGATGGAGTCGTGAAATGCACAAATCGCTGACGGTAGTGGTGTTCCTGACGGCGCTGGCCGGACCGGCTCTGGGCCGGGACGACTACGAGAGTTGGATCACCCACTCCAGCTTCGAGGACTTCGCCTCCGGGCGGATCGCCGACGGCGGGACCAATCTCTACATCGCCCGTTCGGGACAACTGGAGATGACCTACCGTTGGGACCTGAACAACGACGGCTACCTGGACCTCCTGGTGATCCAGGACCACAACCCCTTGGAAAACACCGACGCCCTGGTCTATTGGGGCAGGAAGGGGGGACCGGAATCGATACTGCCTCCGTTGCCCGGCCATCAGCCGCTGGCCCGGCTGTTGAGGCAGATCCGGATTCGCGACCGGGGAGTCACCCGTTTGCCCAGTGACGGAGGCGGCCGTTCCCTGGTGGTGGACCTGAATCACGACGGCTATCCGGAGCTGGTCTTCTGCAACTTCATTCACAACTACTCGGTTCACATGATGGCCCTCATCTATTGGGGCAGCCCGGACGGCTACCAACGGGGCCGTCGCACCGAGCTTCCCACGCTTCTGGCCGGGGGATTGGCGGCGGGCGACTTCAACGGGGACGGCTGGATCGATCTGGCCTTCTCCAACCGGGGGATCGAGGGGGGCGAACGTTTTGGGTTCGACCTCCACCTGGAGTCCTACGTCTACTGGAACGGGCCCCGGGGTTTTCGGAATGAGGACCGCGCCGTGCTGGCCACCACCAGCGCGGCCGACGTGGCGGCGGCGGACGTGAACCGGGACGGCTACTCCGATCTCCTCTTCGCCAACAACAATTCGAAGCACCAGAGCCTTGTCCTGTACCGGGGCGGGCCCGAAGGGTTCCAGGCGCCCGGGGAACAATGGCAGGGAGGAGACGCCGTCGGAGCGACCTTGGCAGAGGTTTCCGGCGACCGGAATCCGGACCTGATCCTGGCCCACAAGGACGACCGGGTGACGATTCACAAGGGTACCGGCCAGGGAATCTCCCGCGAGACCTGGGTCGAGGTCCCGTCGCTGGGCGCGAAAGACAGTCGAGTCGGGGACCTGAACCGGGACGGACGACCCGACCTGATCCTGCCCAACGAGAGTGGAGAAGCGTCCTACATCTACTGGGGAGGACAGGATGGATACTCTCCGGACAGACGCCAGGAACTTCCCACGCTGGCCGCCACCGACGCCGTGCTGGCCGACTACAACGAAGACGGTTGGGTCGATCTGGCTTTTTCCAACAATCACGACGGCGCGACCCGCGACGTTGCCTCCTATCTCTACTGGAACGGTCCCGATGGATTCCACGCCGCCTATCGCCGTGAGCTCCAGGGCTTCGGCGCCGTGAGCCTGGCCGCCGCCGACATGGACCTGGACGGGCACCAGGACCTGGCCCTCATCAACCAGAACAGCGGGTCCCAAGGCCCCATCGACTCGGTGGTCTACTGGGGCAACCCCAGGCACCATTACTCTCCCGCCGCGGCCAGCATCATTCCCTCCAAGGGGGGGTTGGCGACCACGGCCGACCTGGACCAGGATGGCTGGGTGGATCTCATCTTTCCCGACGGCTCCATCTTCGGCGGCGGCTCCAACGGCTTCCGCTTGCAGACGAAACTGGAGATGGAGCCGTCCAACGGTGTCATCGTCGGCGATCTGAACCGGGACGGCTACCTGGACCTGATCTACATCGTCGGAGGCGTCTATCGGGACCTGGCTCCGACGGCTCGAATCCTCTGGGGCGCCAAGAACGGCTACGATCCGTCGCGCCGAACCGACCTGAAGCTGGGAATCCGCATCGGACAGGCGGGCCGGGTCGCCGATTTCAACAAGGATGGGGCCCTGGATCTCATCTTCACCGACGTGGATTCGGGACACGTGGATCTCTTTTGGGGGAACCTCGTGTCAGGGTACAGCCAGGACAACCATACGGTCCTGAAGATCCAACCCACGTCCAGTCCCGAGATCGCCGACCTGAACGGCGACGGCTGGCTGGATCTGATCTTCGGAGGGGGTTGGGATCCCGAGCGGTTCGGACGCCCCACACGCCAGGCGATTCTGGTCTGGGGAGGAAGGGACGGCTTCCATTCGGACCGGATCACCGAGCTCGAGGCCTTCGACTCCTTGGAGCAGGCGGTGGCGGATTTGAATCGAGACGGGCATCTGGACATCGTCATGACCAACTACCACGCCTACCACACGCGGACCCTGCCCGCCTTCATCTACTGGGGTGCGGACGGGGGCTCCTACAGCGAATCGCGCCGCACCAGCCTGCCGGCGGAATCCTCCAGCGCCTTGACCGTCGCCGACATGAATCAGGACTCGTGGCTGGATCTGGTGGTCTTCAACCACTTGGAACGGGGGGACCATTCGGTGGGCAGCAACATCTATTGGGGAGGCGCGGACGGCTACTCCTACGATCGCCGGCATTGGTTCCAGACCTTCGGACCCCACTTCGGACGGCTCCGGGACGTGGGGAACATCTACGACCGCAGACTGCGGGAGGAGTACGTCTCCGCAGCCCTGGAGGCGCCCGCCGGCAAGAGCCCCGGGCGGCTCCGGTGGAAGGCCCTGACCCCCCATGGGACCGGTGTCCGATTCCAGGTTCGAAGCGCTTCGTCCCAGGCGGCGCTGGAATCGAGTCCATGGAGAGGGCCGGAGGGACCTGCCAGCTATTTCCGGCAATCGGGAACGGCGTTGCGGTTGCCCCCGGGAGAGGGCTGGCTCCAGTATCGCGCGATTCTGACGACTCCGGACGGCGGCAGCACGCCGGTGCTTCAGGAGGTCGCCATCGACGTCGGACGCCAATAGGCGGCGAAGCGGATTCCGCGGAAACGGACCGTCGGCTTCAATGCCAGGGAAAGCTCAGAGTCGGCGGATTGGCGTAACGGCGCATGCTGATGGTCAGCTCCGCCCCCGCTCCCGGAGCCAGGCTGACGTGAAAATACCGGCCTCCCACCGTCCATTCCTGGTCGCCGATCCGGACTCCCACACACTCGTGCTCCCCGTAGGCCCCGGTCTGTAGGATCAACTCGCGCCCGTGGACCGGGTTCAGGTTGACCAGCACCAGCCGAACGCTGTCCGGCTTCAGTTGCGTCACCAGGGAGCCCACGTCGGGAGGAATCCCGGCCCGTCTTCGCTCCGGATCGAAATAGCGGACCCGGGTGTGTGGAACGTAGATCTTGCCGTACAGGTGGCCGCCCAGCATGAGCCGGGTCAACTCGAAGGGAGCAGCCGGATTGAACCCCAGCGGCCAGTCGGCCAACCGGGTGTCGGGTGTGGTGAGATCGCTGCGAATACCCTGGATCTTCTCCCGGATGAAGGACAGCTCCCGGCGGAGCGCTTTTTCCGGATAGTCCGGGTCCTTGCCTTCCAGGAACGCGATCCAGCCGGTCATGGGAATGTGTTCCAGGTCGTCCCGGTTCATGGACCAGAGGTAGATGTCGATGAGCTCGTCCACGAAACGGTGCGAGCTCCAGTTGTACCAACCCGGTTCGCTGGTTTCCCGCTCCTCCCAATAGAGCTTGCCGTCGACGGTCGTGAAGATGGGCGGCTGGGTCTTGGGTCCCTTGACGCCGTAGTTGTTGGGAACCTGAATCTTGCCGTCCACCACCTTCTTCTGGCGGTAGATGTTGTCCATCTGACGGCGCAGGACGTCCACGTATTTCTGGTCCCCTGTGATCATCAGGGCGTTTCCGAACCCCGGCCACATGCCCTTGGCGAACATGTTCCGATGCGCCACCACCTTGTGCTCGGGAGACCAGGGAGAGAAGTCCCAGCCGTAGGTTCCGCCGAACCATTGGCCGTCCGTCTCTCCTCCGATGCTCCCGTCCAGACCGATGTTGGAGGGAATGTTGCCCCCGTTCTTCTCCGTCCGCTCCTTCCACGCGTCCACGTATTCCACCAGCCATTTTTTGTACTTGTCTTCGTGGGCGATGGCGTAGGCGTTCAGGTGCAGTTGAGTCGCGATCAGGTTCAAGGGGTGGTCGCCGGCGCTGTGCAGGTACTCGGCGCAGTGGGCCAGCATCTCGGGGTAGGACTCTTCGGCGTCCAGCATCTGCTCGCGTCCGCCCGCGCTGTGCAGGATGTGGTACCGCCCCTTGAAGGGGTCGCCCACCCAGTCGTAGCGGGTCGCACGCCGGATCATGGCTCCCCGGCTGCCGTTCCAGATGCTGCGAATGACCTTGTGTTCGGGGTCGTAGTTGGGAGCATCCGGATCCTCGCCCATGTACATGCCCGCGAACCGGCGCATCCGCGCCTGGAAGGAGCGGTCGTTGGGGTCGGACAAGCCCTGGTTCATGAAGCCCTGCATGCCCTCGCCGGTGTGGTGCCAGTCGGACATGGGCAGGAACTCCTTGTAGTAGGCTCCCTCGGCGGCGACCGTCGTCTTGACGGTCTTCAGCTCCTTGTATTGGAGGAGGTGCCCTTCAAGACCCTGCTTGTAGCGGTTCAGCACCAGGTCGGACGCGCCCAGCATGTGCAACAGCGTCCAGTTGGCGTAGCACTCGATGGCATCGTCGGTGCCGTCCAGAGTTCCCCAGCGCGGTGTGTGCAGCAGGTAGCCCCGGTCGTCGTGGTAGGTCGTGTAGAACTCCTCGACGGCCGCGGCGTTGGCGTCCAGAAGCTGCCGTTCCAGCAACGCCCAGGCCGGCGGCGGCATGGGAGTCGAGATCTCGATGCGGGTCCCGGCCTGCCCCTGGCCGTGCCAGGAGATCCAAAGCAGGCAACAGAGAATACGAACCTTCTTCATGGCAGGGTCCTCCACCCGGATTCCGTTTACGGCGCTACGATATCCGCCGAGATTAACAGTCCGTGGCGAAAGTCGCACGCGGCGCCGGGGGATGCCGTGACGGCATTTCACCCGGACTGCTAAACTCCCCCTTTCAACCGACCGACACCATTTGGGAGGCGCCATGCCGTTGATCCTGCTGTTCGGGCTGTACCTGGTCCTCACGGGCTCGCCGCTGCGGGGAGCCGACAAGGACCCGGCGGCCATCGTCGAGTCCCTGGCCCATCTGCGGTTCGATGAGCTGGGACATCCCCAGATTCAATCCGATTCGGTGCGTCCCGTGCGCAGCAGTCCCGATCGCCCGCACCGGCTGCTCATCATCCCGGTCCAGTTCTCCGACCTCCGTTTCGAGCGCTTCCGGGGAGAAGCGGATGCCGAGGAGAAGAACCGCCGTTACCTGCAGGAGCTGCTCTTCTCGGAAAACCTCCGGCAGCCTCGGACCAAGACCCTGACCCATTACTACCATCACCAGTCGCGCGGGAGGTATTTCGTGACCGGGACGGTCTTTTCCCTGGTCACCGTGGACAAACCGCTCTCCCACTACGGCCGTCCCTCCCGCCTCTCGGACGGGGAATGGCGGAACGACAACTCGCCCGAGAGCCTTGTGGAAGACGCCTTCCGCGCCGCCTACGCGGCCCGTCCCGACTTCCCCTGGGGGGACTTCGACGTCTGGGACCCCACCGACTACGACGGCGACGGGGTCTCGGAAGAACCGGACGGCTACATCGACCACTTCGTCCTGGTCTACGCCGGGAAGGGCCAGTCCTCGTGCCAGGGCCTCTACAAGCTCTCGGAGAAATTCACCCCAAACGCGCCCGCCGACCTGGTGAACCGGCTCAGCCCCCGGGAGCGGGAGTGCGCCGACCGGATCTGGCCCCACCGTTACGCCCTGAGCAAGAACCTGGGCCGGGGTCCGGCGTTGGAGGGCATCACCAACGACCGCGGCGGGATTCCGGTTCGCGAGGGGCTCTGGGTCTACGACTACAACATGCAGTCCGAGTACACCTCCGTCTCCACCTTCATCCACGAATTCGGCCATTCACTTGGACTGCCGGACATCTACGCCCGCCGGACCAACAACTCCACCGCGGCCTGGGACGCCATGAGCAGCACGGCGGGAAGGTATCCGCAGGAGCTGAGCGCCTGGTCCCGGATGATGCTGGGGTGGCTGGAGCCCTGCGTGCTTCGGCCCCCGGAGTTCGGGGGAGCCGGGAGCCGCTCGTTTCACCTCAAGACCATGAACGACTGGTCCGGCACGCCTGGCGGGAGCCGTCCCCCAGGGCTGTGCGACGCCGTCATGGTGATCCTTCCCCCCAAGGTCCGGTCGTTGGACCTGGGGCCTCTGACCTCCCGCCATCAGCGGCAGGCCGTCTACACGGGGCAGGGAAACGAGATGAATCGATACCTCTCCCGGACGTTCGATCTGACCGGGGTCGGGGAAAAGCCCATCCTGGAGTTCGACCTCTGGTTCGAGATCGAAGGAGACTACGACTATCTCTACGTGGAGGCTTCCACCGACGGGTTGAACTACCGGCGCCTTCTGCCTACGGACAAGGACTCGGCGGAGGACTCCCAGAGCATCATGCCGTCCCGAAAGGGTCATGACGGCGACGGCACCCTCCCCGGTTTCACGGGCCGCAGCGGCGATCTGGACGCCGACGGCAAGGTGGAATCGGCGCCCGGGTGCGATCCGTCCCGTCCCAAGCAGTTGGCCGAGGACCGGGTGGGGGGAGAGAAAGACCCGTGCGAGATCGGGCAATGGATACGCGCCCGCTTCGACCTGTCGGCCTACCGGGGCAAGAAGGTCGAGATCCGCTTCCACTACTTCACCGACATGGCCGCGGTGGAGGCGGGAGCCCTCATCGACAACCTCAAGCTCGAGGCCGTGGGTTTCTCCGAAGATTTCGAAAGTTCAGGCCTGACCGGATGGGAGGTGGAAGGATTCAGTCTTTCGGGAGGCGTCCACCGGCTCCCGGTCCCCCATTTCTACGTGCTGGAGTACCGGGACCCGTGGCAGGACTTCGAATCGGCTTTCAACTACGACAGCACATTGCGCCGCGAGTCGCAGATATTTTATCGGGATCCGCAAAGCGGCGAGTTCCGGGCCTTCGATGTCCGCTACCGGTCCGGGGTGGTGCTCTGGTATGCCAACGGCTCTTTTCTCTGGAGCCAGAACGAACCCTCCATGCAGGGTCCCGGCCAGGGTTTTCTGTTGGTCGTGGACTCGATTCCCCAGGAGTACCGTTATCCGGCCGTGCCGGAGCGGTATTTCAAGCGGGAGAAGGATCGAAGCTACTATGAGTTCGACGAAAAGGCCCAGGAGTGGCTGCGCCGAAACTACCTGGATGTGCTCTGTTTCCAGCGCCGTCCGGAGTACTTTCCCCCCGACCTGCCCGCGATCGACCGGGAAGCGTGCCGCCAGGCGGAGGACGGGCCGCCTCTGGAACGTCTCCGGTTCGGGGACAAGAAACTGATCTACGGCTACACGCTCTACAACGAGTTGTTGCCGGGACCGGACCGGAGCCCTTACCGTGGAACCACCAACCTGGTCGATATTCGTCTACGGAAGAACCGTCTGACCTACCGGCTCTACGACCGGTTGCTCCGCCACAATCACTCGGCGGACGCGCCCTTCGCCCTGGAGCCGTTCCGGGATGGGATCGTCCTCTATCGGGAGGAAAAGGGGCAGATGGTCCCCTTCGACGGCGTCGACTTTCCGGCCCTCCACGAGTTCAGCGACTCCGATCCCGCCCGCTATCTGAACCCGCACCTCCCCTTCGGCAGCGCCCGGGTTCCCACTGCAGGATTCGGATTTCGACTGGTGAGACCGGGTTCGGGCGCTCCTCAGGGTGCCCGGGTGAAGGTGGAGATGAACTGGAGCCGGCGGCCGTGATCCTGCCGCTTCAGTCTGCGCAGGGAATGAGCAGCTTCTGGCCGGGACGGATCACGGTGCTGTTCAGGCCGTTGTAGAGCATGATCTGATTCGGCCCTTCCACTCCGCAATGCTTGAAGCGCCTGGAGATTCTGAAGAGGGAGTCGCCACTCTGGACCCGGTACTCGATGGCCTGTCCCGGGGCCGGATAGACGTTGGCTACGAAGCCGTGGAATTCCTCGCGGAGCGGGTGTTTCTCGATGCGCTCCGGGTAGGTTTCCTGGAAGATCCGGGGAATGGTCACCTCCTCCCCCTCCTTGAACCAGACCCGGATACTGTCCCGGGGATTCAGGTTGCCCAGGTTCCAATGGTCGGTGCCCAGCAGCAGCCCCAACTCCAGATGGTGGAGGCTGCGTTCCAGCGGGATCGTCACCGTTCGCGGGTCCAGCCGGGGAATGTCGAGTCCGAATCGCTCGGGTGCCATGCCCATGGCCGTGGCGGCCAGGACTCGCGGGACGTAGCGGCGGGTCTCGCGTGGGAGCCGGCTGGCGATCCTGCGAAACGCATTGGGGTTGGAGCTGTAGCGGGCAAACTTGTGGCCGGGTCCATAGTTGTAGTCCACCAGCACCAGCTCCAGGTTCCAGGAGAAGACCTTCACCAGGTCGCGGAGGTACTCCAACTGCTTCTGAGTGGATTTGACGACGTCGAAATAGTCTCCTCCCCTCAGACCGTATCGGCGGCCCGCCCACTGCATCTGCCAGATGCCCTTGGCGTTGGCGTAGGAGACGCTGTAGTTGCGGTAGAGGCTCTCCTGCAATCCCAGTCCGTATCCGAACTCCAGCGGAATGCCCGCCTGCCGGTACAGGGGCCGGATGATGGGCTCCACGAACTGGAACCGGTTGGTCGCGCCCAGGAATGAGGACCGGCCGTCGGTGAGCCAGTAGAGGATTTCCCGTTTGACGTCGGAGCGGTCCCGGATGTGGTGGAACAGGTCGTCCACCATTCCGTATCGCCGGCTGCCCTCTTCTTCCGGAACCACCCGATAGGAATCCGCAGCGGCGCCAAGAGCTGAAAGCGACCCCCCCGTCAATCCAACGGCATGGCCCTGCGCCTCGGCCAGGGAGGGTCCGGCCACCACGCCCGCGGCCGTCGCGCCGCATGCGTATTGGAGCAGGGAACGTCTCGTCAGTTCGTCCATAGGGCGATGGAGGCTCCGGGTCAAAGGCCGGTCTCGGGGGATTCCAGGCGGGCGATCACATCTTGCAGAAACCGGGCGCCGACGGCGCCGTCCACGACCCGGTGGTCCTGGGACAGGCTGAGATGCATGATTTCCCGAATCACGATCCGGCCCGAGCGCACGACCGGCCGGGGCGCGATCTTGTGAACCCCCAGGATGGCCACTTCGGGATAGTTGACGATGGGCGTTGCGACAATGCCTCCCAGGGCGCCCAGGCTGGTCACGGTGAAGGTGCTTCCCTGCAGGTGCTCCAGCTTCAGGTTCCCTTCACGGGCCAGTTGCGAGATCCGGGAGATCTCCCGGGCCAGTTCCGGCAGGCTCTTCCGGTCCACGTTCCGGATCACCGGAACCATGAGCCCTTCTTCCGTCTGGGTGGCGACGCCGATGTTGTAATACTTCCGGAGTTCGATCTCCCCCGCATCCAGGTCCAGACGGGCGTTCAGATCGGGATGCCGTTTCAGCTCGTGGGCCAACGCTTTCAGGATATAGGGCAGAAAGGTGAGACGGACTCCCTGGAATTCCTCGCTGCCTTGCGCCCTTTGGCGCATCCGGACCAACTCGGTCACGTCCACCTCTTCCACATAGGTGAAATGGGGGGCGTGGTTGGAGGCCTGGAGCATATGGTCGCCGATCCGCCGCCGGATCCCCCGGTAGGGAATCCGTTCGGTGGGCCCGGCTGCGGTCGGCACGGCCGGAGAGACCGGCGCAGGCGCCTGGGCCCGGGTCAGGTCCTCCCTCGTGATCCGTCCGCCCGGACCGGTGCCTTTGACCCCTTCCAGGTCGATCTTCATCTGTTTGGCCAGGCGCCGGATGGCCGGGGTTGCCAGGATCCGAGCCGTTTTTCGCCGACGCCGGATCGGTGGCCTGCGAGTGGGTGTATGAGACTTGGTGTGGACCGGCTGAGACTCGGCTTCCTCCTTGCCGGTCTCGATCACCACCAGCACGGATCCGACCTGGACCACGTCTCCTTCATTGCCTCCCTGCTCCACGACGCGGCCCTTGACGGGTGACGGGATCTCGACGGTGGCCTTGTCGGTCATGACCTCCACCATGGGCTGATCCTCTTCGATCTCGTCCCCGATCCGAACCAGCCAGCGAACCACCTCGCCTTCCACGATGCCTTCGCCGATATCGGGCAGCCTGAATTGGTACGGCATAGGGCTCTACTCAGAATTCGACGATCTCGCGGAAGCCATTTCGGATTCTTTCGATCCCAGGCAGGTAGTCTTCTTCGCGAGCATAAGGGAAGGGGGTGTCGAAACCGGTGATCCGCGTCACCGGGGCCTGCAGGTGCAGCAACGCCTTCTCCCCGACCGTCGCCGCCAGCTCCGCGCCGAACCCACAGGTCCGGGGGGCCTCGTGGACAATGACCAGGCGGCCCGTCTTCCGGACCGAACTCAAGACCGTCTCGACGTCGAAGGGCATCAGGGTTCTCAGGTCCACCACTTCGCAGGAGATCCCCTCTTCCTCCTCCGATTGTTCCGCCGCCTCAAGGCAGTTGTGGAGCATGGCGCCGTAGGCCGCGACAGTCACGTCCAGACCCTCCCGAACGACGCTGGCCTGGCCCAGTTCCACGGTGTAGTCGCCGTCCGGAACTTCGCCCCGGGCCGCCCGATAGACTCGCTTCGGTTCCAGGAAGATGACCGGATTGTCATCCCGGATCGCCGAAATCAGAAGTCCCTTGGCATCGTAGGGAGTCGCCGGCACCACCACCTTGAGACCGGGAGTATGGACGAAATAGGCTTCCGGACTCTGGGAGTGGTAGTGCCCTCCCCGGATGCCTCCGCCATAGGGAGTACGGATCACCATGGGACACGTGTACTGGCCGCCGGAACGGTACCGCATCTTGGCCAATTCGTTGACGATCTGGTCGAAGGCGGGGTAGATGAAGTCCGCGAATTGAACCTCGGGAACCGGCCGAAAACCGTACATGGCCATGCCGATGGCGGTCCCGATGATGCCCGACTCGGCCAGCGGCGTGTCGAATACCCGTTGATCCCCGAACTCTTTCTGGAGGCCCTGGGTGGCGCGGAAGACCCCGCCGAAATGCCCAACGTCTTCACCCAGAACCACCACGCTGGGGTCGCGCCGCATCTCGGTGCGCAGACCGTCGTTGACTGCCTGGATGATGTTCCGAATCGGCATCTGGTTTTTCGCGGAAGTGGGTCAGGTTCCCTGCTCGACGGGCTGAAACTCCTCAGGCAGGCAGACCGACTCCATTTGCTCCCGGAGATGCCAGGGCATCTCGTCGTAGACGTCGTCGAAGATGGTGTCCAGGGAAGGGGGTCCGGAACTGTAGGCCTCCTCCAGCGTGCTGCGAATATGCGCGCGGATCTCCTCCTCCTGCGCCTGCTCCTTGTCGTCGTCCCAATGTCCCTGGCGGGTCAAGTACAGCCGGAACCGCAGTATCGGATCGCGTTCGACCCAGGGCTCGACCTCGGCGATGTCCCGATAGGCATTGGGATCGTCGGAGGTGGAGTGGCCTCCCCGGCGGTAGGTCACCGCTTCGATGAGCGTCGGACCATCGCCCCTTCTTGCCTTCGCCACCGCTTTCGAGGTGACGTCGTAGACGGCGAAGACATCGTTTCCGTCGACCCGGACCCCTTCGATACCGTATGCGACCGCCTTGACGGCCATATTGCGGGAGGCGGTCTGGGATTCTACGGGAACCGAAATCGCCCACTGGTTGTTCCGGCAGAAAAGGACGGTCGGAGTCTTGAAGACTCCCGCGAAGTTGGTGGCGACATGAAAGTCCCCTTGGGAGGTGGCGCCATCGCCGAAGTAGACCAGCGCCACGTCGTCCCTGCCCGCCAGACGGGCGCCCATGGCCAGACCGATGGCATGGGGGATCTGGCTCCCCACAGGGCTCGAAATCGACGTTACCCTCAAGTCATAGCTGGCGTAGTGGTTCGGCATCTGCCGGCCCTTGGTCAAGTCCCGGGAAGTTCCGAAAAACTGGGAGAATAGATCGATCAGGGGAAAGCCCTTGACCAGAGCGGCGCCCATCTCCCGGTAGCAGGGGACCGCCCAGTCCCGCTGCTCCAGGGCGAACGCGCTCCCGATGATGGCCGCCTCCTCGCCTCGTGCCCCGACGTAGAAGGCCAGCCGTCCCTGCCGCTGAAGCCGGATCATCTGGTCGTCGACCATCCGATTCAAGCACATCAACCGATAGAGATGGAGCTGCTGATCTAATCCGAGGGCCGGAATGTCGGCCTCCGAATTGACT
Source organism: Acidobacteriota bacterium (assembly GCA_028874215.1). Lineage (NCBI taxonomy): Bacteria > Pseudomonadati > Acidobacteriota > Acidobacteriota bacterium. The sequence goes on along the minus strand of JAPPLF010000061.1, from coordinate 95,491 downwards.
TCGCCGTCGGGAGAAAGGATAGAGAACATGGTCCCGGGCATGCGTCAGGAATTATAACGGCCCCTCTGGAGCAGGACAAGAAGACCCGGCCGCCTGAGCTGCCGTGTGCGGGGGCGCCCGCCCGTCACGGTTTCGTTGCTTGATATTCCTCGTATCGAGCCGCCATCCGGGACTGGGAGAGGTGCCCCGAGTGCACCAGTATCCGGTAGAGGAAGAGGGCCGATTCGCCCGGTTCCAGGGAGACGTTCAGAGGTGGGGAACCCTTCTGGAAATCCTTTTTCCCGAAGGGGTTGGCAGAGAAGAGCCCATAGCCCCGGGCGTGCCAGAAGGTGGGGAATTCGATGCTCTTGGGGTGATTCATGATGGCCAGCGTCAGGTCCTCTCCCTGGACCGATCCCCGCAATGCCACCCATGAAGACCTCTTGCCCCAGACGGCCTTCGACAGCTCCAGACCTTGCGCGTTCAGGTAGCGGCCGGTCCGGTCTTCCCGCAGGTTGGGGGCGACGCGGATGGCCATCATCCCCTCCTTGGTATCGTTGAAAGTCACCGCATTCTCCTGGGCCGTCAGCTTGAACCTCAGGTCCAGGGTCCGCCACCCGGAGCCCGCCCCGATGGTCATTCGGGAGTCCTGTTTCAACACCACCTCCCCCGAGGGCGCGATCCAGTCCGACGTGGTTTCCATGACTCCCTTCTCCCCGTCTTCCAGCCGGGTGAAGCCGGTGTGGCGGATGCGGCCGCTGCCGGGCTTGTCCCGGCCGCCGGACAGCTTCGACCAGAAGTCCACACCATTGACGTTCCCGTAGGTGAACGAGATTCCTTCGTGATGCCAATGGTCGGAATGCTCGTCGGGTATCCCGAATTCCATGGGGAACGCGCGCAGGAGCCGGTGGCCCTTGGGGCTGAGCATGGGATGGAAGATCGGCTTGTGAAAGCCGATGCCGTATTGGTACGAGGCGAACAGGTCCTTGCCGACGTAGATGTCCACCCGAGCCGGTTCGGTCTTGACCAGCCGGACCGCATGGTGAGACTCCCCGAAGGCGGGATAGGTCAGACAGAAGACCAGGAGCGCCGCGGCCACGATGCCGGAGCGGCGGAGTGTCGTATCTGTACGGACCCGATTGGATAGGAATTTCATGGGAACTGCAGTGCCTCCTACGCCTGAAAAAGGTGTCGCCGAATTCGGCAACATGTTAGCAGTCCGTGGCAGAGGCCGTCACAGTCAAGAGGGGGTGATCCGATCCTGGAAGTTGCTTCGGGAACGCGCTACCCTGCTCTGGCCCATGTTCAGGAGGTGAGATGTGATTTTTGACGTGCACACTCATGGCTGGAAATATCCGGACCATTTCTCGGACCGGTTTCGCCAACAGGCGATCCGAATGAGGGGCTACGAGATCCCTTTGGAAAGCATTCTGGAGGACTATCGCGCCCACTGCCGGACGGTTCCGGATCGAGTCAAGACCGTCGTCTTCGGCGGGAAGGCCAGGCTCTCGGGCCTTTGGGTTCCCGATAAGTTCATCGTCGAATACTGCTCCCAGGACCCCGAAAACCTGATCCCGTTTCTCTCCCTCGATCCGACCCAACCGGGCTGGCGGGAGGAACTGGAGGAGAGCCACCAGGATCTGAAGATGAGGGGCATCAAATTGATGCCCATGTATGCCGGATTCTATCCCCAGGCCCCGGAGCTGGATCACCTGTGGCAATATGCGGTCCGCCACCAACTGCCCGTCCTGCTCCACACGGGAACGACCTTCATCGACCGGGCTCCTCTGGACACCACTTTGCCCCGGCACCTGGACCCCGTCGCCATCAAGTATCCGGAGTGCCGGATCATTCTGGCGCACCTGGGTCATCCCTACGAGGCTGAGACGGTGGCGGTGATCCGGAAGCATCCCCACGTCTACTCCGACGTTTCGGCTATTCACTACCGGCCCTTCCAGCTCTACCAGAGCCTGATGCTGGTGCAGGAGTACGGTGTCTGGAACAAGCTCCTGTTCGGGACCGACTACCCCATCACCAACGTCGACGAGTCCCTGGCCGGGCTGCGGTCCATCAACGATCAGTTGGAAGGCACGTCCCTGCCGCGGTTGGATCCGGACCAGATGGAGGCGATGATCCATCGCGACGCCGGTCCGTTGCTGGGACTTGATTAGGCCATTTTGATAAATCCGATCAATTGAGTAAACTTGGTTTCATCTCACAGGCCGAAAAGCCTTGGAGGAGACGGATCATGACTACTTGGAAGGAGCATTTGGGCACGGATATCCCGGACGATCTGGGCCGCGAAATCGACATCTTCGAGATGCAGATGGAGCTGAGGCGTCAGGGAAAGCTGGATGAGAAGATCTTCGCCGAGACACGGTTGCGGCGCGGCATCTACGGCCAGCGATACGACAACGGTTTCCGCCACGACGGGATCCGGTCGCAGCAGCTCCCCTATCCCTCCGGTGACGTCATCAAGGGGCCTGAGACCCTTTGGGACGCTCCCGGGATGATGCGCATCAAGATCCCGTACGGGGGGGTCAATCCCCGCCAGCTCGAGGTGCTGGCGGATACGGCGGAGGAGTATTCGGATGGAGTGCTCCACGTCACCACGAGACAGGACTATCAACTCCATTTCGTTCACATCGACGACACTCCCAACCTGATGCGGAGACTGGCATCGGTGGGGATCACGACCCGGGAGGCCTGCGGGAATTCGGTGCGGAACGTCACGGCCTGCCCCCTGGCCGGTGTCTGCCACACCGAGGCTTTCGACGTCAGTCCCTACGCCAAGGCGTGCAGCGCTTTCCTGCTGGGGCATCCCGACGCCCAGGACTTCGGCCGCAAGTTCAAGATCTCATTCTCGGGATGCCGGGAAGAGGCCTGCGGGCTGGCCAGCATGCATGACATGGGAGCCATTGCGGTGGTGCGGCGCGAGGGCGGCCGGATCAGGCGCGGGTTCGAGCTGTATGTCGGCGGAGGTCTGGGAGCGGTGCCTCACCAGGCCAAGCTCTTCGATTCCTTTCTGCCTGAAGAAGAGTTGCTGCCCACGGCGCAGGCCATCTCCAGGGTGTTCGCCCGCTTGGGAGAGAAGAAGAACCGGGCCCGGGCCCGCATCAAGTTCCTGGTGGCGAAACTGGGGATCGACGAGTTTCGCAAGGAGGTCCTGAAGGAACGCGAGATCATGCCTCCCGACGGGCGGTGGACCGCGTTTTTGCCCGAGGTTCCGGAATTCCAGGAAACCGCGGTCCGGCCGGCGGCCGCATTGAACGGACATCAGCCGCCTCCGGGATTCGAGGACTGGTTCCGGACCAACGTCTACCGTCAGCGGCAGGCGGGTTACGCCGTCGCCACCCTGACCCTTCCCTTGGGAGATTTGTCGAGTTGGCAGGCCCGGGAACTGGCTCAGATCGCCCGGCGCTTCTCCGGTGAAAACATCCGGACCACCGTCGAGCAGAACATGGTGCTGCGTTGGGTCAGCGAAGCGGACCTGCCGGAGCTCTACGGTGAATTGGACCGGATCGGTCTGGGCGCCCACGGCGCCGGAACGATCATGGACGTGACGGCCTGCCCGGGTACCGACACCTGCAAGTTGGGAATCGCCTCGTCGCGGGGACTGGCCGCCGAACTCCGGAGGACGCTCGGCGCCAAGTTCTTCCAACTTGACGATTCGATCAAGAACCTGCGCATCAAGATCAGCGGCTGTTTCAACTCCTGCGGTCAGCACCACGTTGCGGACATTGGATTCTACGGAACCAGCCGGACCATCAAGGGCCACAAGGTGCCTCACTTCCAGGTCGTGCTGGGGGGGAAGTGGACCGAGAACGCCGGCTCTTACGGACTGGCCATGGGGTCGGCGCCGGCGCGGAACGTTCCGGAGGTTCTGGAGCGGATCACGGGCCGATACCTGGAGCATCGGAGCAACGGCGAGAGCTTTCAGCAATTCGTCCGGAGCGTCGGCAAGAAGGACCTTCGGACCATGCTGCAGGACCTGTTGCTGGTTCCGGCCTATGAGGTCGACTCCTCCTTCTACAGCGATTGGGGCGATCCGAGAGAGTTCTCGATGGGAGACCTGGGGACGGGAGAATGCGCAGGCGAGGTGGTCACCCTGACCCAGTTCAATCTGGCTTCCGCCGAGCAACTGGTCTTCGAAGCCCAGATCAGGCTGGATGAAACGGATTATGCCGGCGCCGACGCTTTGAGCTACCGAGCCATGGTGGAGGCCGCCAGAGCCCTGGTCAAGACCGAGTTCCTGGACGTTCCGGGTGCTCCCGACACGGTCGTGTCGGAATTCCGGCGCCGCTTCTACGATACCGAACTGTTTTACGACAAGTACGCCGGCGGCAAGTTCGCCAATTACCTGTTCCGCCGTCACAAATCGCCTCCGCAGAGCCCCACGCGGGACACGGCCCATCAGTCGGTGGAAGAGAGCCAGCTTTTCATCGAGGCGGCGCATGCCTGCTACGAGCGCATGGCCCGGGAGATTTCGGGAGTCCACTAGGCTGGCGTATGAGCGGCTGGCAGAAGCTCGGTTTCAAGATCTTCCTGGAGGAGCCCCTCAGGGCCGAGACGCAGGAGTTCATTCCCGTCTTCCACTCCTGGATCCAGAACCAGGACGTCGATGGACACCTGCTCATCGACGTCCATGACTACAGTCACGTCCACAGGGGACCCGGCATACTGCTGGTGGCCCACGAGGGCAACTTCAGCCTGGACCAGGCCGATGACCGGCCCGGACTTCTCTACTATCGCAAGCAGGATCCGGACGGGAACCGCGAGGAGTGTATCCGGGATGTCTTCAGACAAACGCTTCTGGCCTGCAGCCGGCTGGAAGCGGACCCCATACTGGGCGGCCGGGTCCGCTTCCATACCCGGGAGATGCTGCTGCTGGCCAATGATCGCCTCCATACGCCCAACAGCCCGGAGACGTTCGAGCAGCTCAGGCCCGAGTTGACCCAGGCGCTGTCCCGAATTCTGGGTCGTGGCGTCTTCAGCCTGGACCGGGTCGAAGATCCGCGGGAGCGTTTTTCGGTCCGGATCCGCGCCCGGCGATCCTTCCGTCCGGGATACCTGTTGCGGCGCCTCAACTGAGCTGAGAGACTGTCGCGGTTTTTTGCGGAATTCCCATGAGAAAGAACCGGCCCCGGTCCAAGAGCCGCAGACCGCCGAGAAGAACCTTCTTGAAATCCGCGTCGCTGGCCGCAGCGGCGGGGCCAACCTGGATAAAAAGTATGGAACAAGCCGTCGCTACCGCCAGTCAAGCCACAATTCCCGCGTGGGTGAACCGGGTTCGCAATGAAATTCCGACCACCTCGGAATCCGCCTATTTCCTGACCGGAGGCATAGGTCCCTCGCCCACTCCCGTCATCGAAAAGGTCAAGGAGCTTCTGGACCTGCAGAACCTTGGACCCGGAGATCCCCGAATCAACCCACGGATCGCCGTGGTGGAGGAAGAGTGCCGCGCCCTGGCCGCCGCCGTCCTGGGCGCCGATGAAGAAGAGGTGACGCTGACCCACAATACGACCGAGGGGCTCAACATCGTCATCTGGTCCATCGACTGGAAGGCGGGAGACGAGATCCTCATCAGCAACCATGAGCACCCCGCTCTGTTGCAGCCGTCCTACAACCTCCACGACCGTTTCGGCGTCGTCTATCGCCGCGCTCCCATGGACGTGGGAGAGGACGTCCTGGGCAGCGTTCTGGGCCAGATCTCGCCGCGCACCCGATTGGTGGCCATGAGCCATGTCTCCCGCCGCAACGGCCGGGTCCTTCCGGCGCGGAAGCTGGCGCGGGAGCTGCACAAGCGTGGCGTGCGGCTCTTGCTGGACGGCGCTCAGGCTGCTGGAAACATCCCGCTGGACTTCCACGATCTGGGCTGCGACTACTATTCGTTCTGCGGCCACAAGTGGCTCCTGGGTCCCAAGGGGACGGGCGGACTCCTGACCCGCAAGGAGATCCTGGCCACCACACCGGTCTCGTGGACCGGCGCCCACAGCCAGGCCGTCATTGAGGACGACGGGGAATACGAATGGCATCCCGACGGCCGCCGGTATGAATTCGGAACCCGGGCCCTGCCTGTCTTCGGAGGATTCGCCGAGACCCTGCGTTGGCTCGACAAGGTGGGCTGGGATCGGATCCATGCCCGGACCGCCGATCTTTCCAAGAGATTCTCGGAATGGGTCCGCGATTCGAGGCGCTTCCAGCTGATATCTCCCCTTGAAGACGGAAGCCGAAGCGGTGTGGTGAGCCTGAAGCTGCCGGAGGGGTTTCTGGGGATGGACTTCTACGAACGCCTGGCCGAGAAGGAGGGGATCGTGGTGGCGCCCTTGGAGGACCCCCGGGACATCCGCGTCTGTGTCCACTTCTTCAACACCTGGGAAGAGATCGATCGGTTGGGCGTCAAGCTGAACGAGTACTGCGCCTGAATATTGCGGCGGATCCCCAGGTACTTACGAACAGCCGGAGGGCGGATTCATCCGCCAAAAGATCCCGAACAGGTTGGCCTCCCGACGGGGAGTGCTCCGATCCTCCCAGTGGTAGAGGGTGAGAAACTGTCCCGGCTCCATTTCCAGGGTCTGGGACAGCCCCACGTCGGTCGCCGGAGCGTCGTCTGCCAGGGCCGCGGGCGGTCCCCAGCTCTTTCCCTGGTCGCGGCTGGTCCGGATGGCCACGCCGTAGGGCTTGTGCCGCACGCTGTAGGTCATGACCAGTTCGCCCCATGAGGACTCCAGCAGAAAACCCTGCATCTCGGCGGCGTCCGTCACCTGCCGGGGACGGGACCAGATTCTGCCTTCGTCCCGGGACTCGCTCACCAGAGTGCGCGCCAGCGGCGTTTTGAGGGACTCCTCATAGGTCATGGCCTCCGCCAGCTCCGCGCTGCGAAGCGACGCCAGGAGCACGCCGGAGGAGAGGCGCAAGAGATGGGGCTGGGTGGTGAAGCGGGCGATCAGGCCGCCGTACTCCCATCGATCGCCGTCGCGGGAGCGGAAGAAGCAAGTGAAATCGCCCTTCCGTTCCCGCGGCTTGTCCCCATGTTCGTAGACCGGGTAGTAGCCGCCGTAGGCGGTGAGCAGGAGTTCGCCGTCGGGAAGCGCCGTCACGCCCCCGAATGGATAGACGTAGTCGAACGGTCCCGGCCCCAACTGGAAGGGATGGTCCCAGTTCCTGCCTTCGTCGGGTGAGGTCATGAGCATGCCCTTGCAGGCGCCGTTGGACCGCCGGGTGAAACCCAGCAGGAGGGCCCCGCCGGGAAGACGGCTCATCATCTGCACCCGCTCGTCGTCCCGCGAATCGATGATGGTGCGGGGTCGGGTCCAGGTCCCGCCTCCATCGCGGGACTCCACCAGGGAGACCGAGCTGTTATCGGCGACTCCGGTCAGTCCGGTGCGGGCGGCAACCAGGAGATGATCGTCTCCGAGCCGGACCACTTTGGGTGCGTGTCCTCCCGGGCACACCAGCACTCGGCCGCCGATTTCGATTCGAGGTGTTCCTGGCTCTTCTGCGGAATGGCTCATGGGTAACTCCGTAACTTCGACCTAGGAGCCTGCGCCGCAGAAATCAATCTACTGCGAAAGCGGCGAATCGGTCCATATTTCCCCGATTTCTCGGCGAATAGAACAACTATGCACCTCAAAATCGTGAAAATCTGTCCTCGATTCTCCACTTTCTCGCTACGATCATTTCTACGGCGCAGACTCCTAGTGGATTCAGCGAAGCGGGATGGATCTGCGGACCACCCGGTCCCCTTCCCTGGCCAGCGTCCGGATCTCGGAAACGCCGTTGTCCAGCAGGTAGAGGCGGGCCTCCTCGATGCCGGCGCCCACTTGGTGGGGGCCGTGACTGTCGTCGCCGAAACAGACGCCGATGCCCATCTCATGGGCTTGCCGCAACAACCAGGGCTCGGGGTAGGGGCATCCCAAACCCTTGCGGTATCCGGCCGTGTTGAGATCCAGAATGCAGCCGTGGCTCCGGATCACCTCCAGAGCCTGGCGCGCCGACCGCCGGATGGCCGGTGTATCCAGCCGGCCGTAGTTCCGGCCGTTCTTTCGAATCAGGTCGAGATGCCCCACCACCTCGGGCCGGAGTGCCTCGACCATTCGAGCGACTCCCTCGTAGTAACGGATCGCCAGGTTTTCCAGCCCGCCGGCCCGGTTCAGGGCGCGTTCGAAGTCTTCGGGCTCGCCGTCGATAATGATTTCCCCCACGAAGTGGACGGAACCCACCATGTAGTCGAAGTCCATGTCCGACCGGTAACGGCGCATGACGTCGGCATAGGTCGCGCTGGGGACGACCTCGGCTTCGAAACCTCTCAGGACCTGCAGACGGGGACTGAACTCGTGAACCAGGGGGTCCAGCGCCAATCGGTAGGCTTGAAAGTCCCGTTCCAGCTTGGGGACGTCCCATCCCAATTCGATTTCCCGGGTATAGAGGAAGCGTTCTCCCAGGCGGGGAGCGTGCTCCGAGATCCCGAATACCGACATCTGCTGCGCCACCGCGGCTTCCAGAATCTGCTGGAGGGTCCCTTCGGCGTGATCGCAGAAGGCGCCGCTGTGTCCGCCGTGAAGGGAAACCTTCCAGGGCACGGATTCCATTGCACAATCCTACCAGCAAGAAAAACGAAATCCGGTATGAAGATGAATTTGAGAAGGGGACGCCCGCGTTGGGCGCAAGTGGGCCGCCGGACTGTCGAGCGGCCGGGTCGTTCTATTTCCCGGGAAGGACCAGGACGGTGGCTTCGCCGTTTCCACGGTATTCGAGCCGGTGCTCCGCCTTCCTGCGGAACTTGCCGACTGCGAAGTAGAGGTAGCCGGCGACCGGCGACCCGGTGAAGCCCTCGGGGAGGCCCTTGTCCTCCAACTCCGTCTTCATGACCTGCCGGTCCCGGCCGGTGGAGGGCCGGGGGGTTCGGTCGCGCAGTACTCCGATCCCGATCGTGGTGCGGGGGCCGCCGGACCTGATGTCGTCATTGCGGCCCCGGCGGCCGGGATAGGCTTCCGGATAGCGTTCCCGGCGCGATTCGTATCCGATGGTTCCCGAAGAAACCACACCGGTCCGCCTGGTTGACGACGCTTTCCGTTGTATGCCGGCTGCGATCATCCCCGGTTCCCGGGGGCGGAAGACCTGCTTCTTGCCGGAAACCTGCAGAACGAAGTCGCCGTTGTCCACCGAAATGCCGGACTTGCCGGGGTAGAGAGCCACTTCCACGACAGCGTATTTCCCCTTCAGGGGAGTCGCGAAGGCCTGCAGGACTTCCAATTCGCTGAGCAGCCGGGCGCCCAGACGGTAACCCTGCTTCTCAATGGCGGCGGGATACTTGTCGACCGTGCTCCGAGGACGAGTTCCGTCCGTGCTTGCCCAGCCGAAGACGCCGCAGAGCAGAGTAACGGAAAGGTATCGAATCAACGGTTTCATGGTCATGCACTTGAGGTCGTCGGCCACACCGGCAAAGGCTGGTTCTATTTCGCGGGAAGGACCACGGTGACGGATTCCCCGTTTCCGCGGTATTCCAGCCGGTGCTTCGCCTTCTTCTTGTACTCCCCGACTGCGAAGTAGAGGTGGCCGGCGACCGGCGATCCCACGAACCCCTGAGGAAGACTCTTGTCGTGCAGTTCCGTCTCCATGACGTACCGATCCTGGTCGCTGGAGGGCTGGGGCTGACGGTCGAGCACGACGCCGACCCCCACGACCGTCCGGAGGCCGCCGTAGCCGCGGTTCCGATCGCGATCGCGGCGATCCCAGTCGGGGTCGTCGACGTCGCGCCGGTCACTGCGCCTGGGGAAACGCCGGTGATCGGGGTAGTGGCCTCGACCCCTCTCGTATTCGATGTTGCCGTACGGGACGATGCCGACCTGCCTCTTGGGCTTGGTCGTCGTCCGCTGCTGGCCGATGGCGATCCGGCTTGGCTCCTGGGGACGGAACGACCGGTCGAAACCGTCAATCCGGAGTACGAAGTCCCTGTTGTCCACCTCGATGTCGTTGATGCCGGGGTACATTCCCACTTCCACCACGACGTATTGGTCCTTCAGGGGAGTGACGAAGTTCTGCAGGACCTCCTTCTCGCTGAGCAGCCGGGCGCCCAGGCTGTAGGCGTCCTTCTCGACGGAGACGGGATATTTCCTGACATTGCTCAACGGACGAGTGCCCGTCGAATTGGGGACGACGAGGTTTACGGAGAGCAGTGCAACGGAAAGGAATTGAATCGACTTCTTCATAGTCTACTCCTGGGATCTTTCCTGGAAATTGGGTTCAATCCGTACGGTCTTGCCCGTCAGCACATAGACCCGGATCTCGAAGGGCGCGAGCCGATCGGGTTCCACCTTCAACTGGTAGACGCCCGGTTCCAGCCAGATATCCTTGAGGTCCTTGGCCAAGCCGGCGAAGGCGCCGTCCAGGTAGACGCTCGCCTCCTTGTGTTTCGTCTTCAACTTGATGCGGCCACCCCGGGCGGTTCGTCCGTAGCCCGCGAAGTAAGCGGGATGGTAGAAATCGGGATAGGCCCAGGCGCCGGTCAAGTGGTGGAACGGGTACCTGCCCCAGTAGGAGTAGTAGGGGAAGTAACCGAACGGGGGGTAATAGCGAAACCGGCTGTAGCTGGCTCCGGCTCCCAGAGAAAACCCGTGCAACTTGAAGAGTCCGGTCTTTTCGACGGTTGCGGCCCCTTTGGACGCCCCGGCGTCGGCTTTCTTCTCGGCAGCCAGGGGGTGGAGGAGAAAGAGGGCAATGAGGACTAGTCTAAGTATCATGATCAGGTTTCCCGTTAGTCTATACCATGGGGCTCTTAATGGTTTAGACCGTCACCGGATCGAAATGGTTCATTGTCCGTGAACAACTGGCGATCCGTTCAATCGGGGGGCCGGATCATGGTTTCGGCGATGGCGAAGACGCAGGAACTCCGGTCTCCGCCTCCCAGCGCTTCCCGCCAGATGCTTCGCGGGTAGGGGGCTCCGTCAACGCGGCGTCCATCCAGCAGGACGCACGCGCCCCGGCAAAAGAAGAGAACCGTAAAGACGGGTCTCCGGCTCTGGAGTTCCGGATCATCCCGATAAGCCACCGCGGGAGGCTCCAGCCGGGTCCAGGTCACGCTCAGATGATGGTCGCGAGTCTCCAAATTCCATGACGGCGACTCGCTCAATTCGCCGCCCCGGCGAAAAACGGCATCCACGACCGGAAGGCAGGGGGCGAAGGGCGGCGCCTTCCCTCGAAACATGGTCTCCCGGACGAACTCCAGAAAGGCAGGGTTGTCAGTCAGGACAGCCTGGAACCGGCCGGGAACGGCCACGAACGCCACGTGCCCCTCGCCTGCGGGGCTGTAGTGGGACCGGTAGAGGCTCACTCGAGCCTTGTCCTTGCAGGTTCCGGGCGCACGCAGGAAGCAGATCCAGTGTTCTCCCGACCAGAGGAGGCGGCCGGGCACGATCGGATTTTTTGCGGCCATGGTGCCGGCGGCTATCCGGAAGGGAAGAGTTCCTTCAGGAAGCGGAGGACTTCATCCCGGACCGGATCGCCCTTGCGACCCAGTCCGGCGATGATGTTCCCGTGGTTGCGGTCCGGTATCTCCACGCTCCGAACCGTTCCTCCCGCGTCGCCGAGGGCGCCCTCGAGACGCCGGGTTTGATAGTCGAACGTGGGCAAGTCCCTGTCGGCATAGAGCAGGAGGAAAGGCGCCGGTTTGCCCTGCACGCGGAGGGCCGGAGAAGCGGACTGGAGCTGCTCGTCCCGGACTCCGAAGACATCCTGGAACAGGAGCTGCCCGGTCACGCCGAGCCGGGTCAGATCGTAAATGCCGCTGACGCCCACCACTCCGCCGATGATGTCCGGGGTCAGTCCGTGCTCCTTCAGATACATAGCGTCCAGCGCGGTCAGGGAGCAGAGGTGCGCGCCGGCCGAGTGCCCCACGAGAACGATCTTGCGGGCGTTCCATCCGTACAGTGAGGCGTTTCTGTGGACCCAACTGACGGCTCGCGCCACGTCCCGGGCGTGCTCGGGGTGGCGCACCTCCGGCGTGAGGCGGTAGTTGATCACCGCGACGGCGAGTCCCTCGGCGGCCAGGCTCCGGCCCATGGCGCCGTAGGCCCCCCCGTAGGCGTCCTTGTCGCCCCGTTTCCAGGAACCGCCGTGGACGAACACCAAAACCGGATGACCCGCGCTTGCGGACGGCAGGAAGAGGTTCAAAAGGTGCTTGCGGGGGTGCGCGCCCGGCCCTTCGTAGTAGGCGAGGTTCCTCAACTCCCGGGGTTGATCCGTCCCGGATGGGAAAACGAAGGCGATCGCCGCCCAGAGCGACAGCGCGGCACAAGCATGCTTCATGGGGATACGATGCTGGACCACCGGCGGGGATCTTGCAAGCACGCGGCCGGGAAGCCGGGCCTGCTCCGACTCAGCCGGATTGTCCGGGACGAATCTTCGGGCACCAAAAACCAAAATCGGTCACAATACGCGCGTCGTGGAGTCATTGAGAGTCGAGAACCTCACCAAGGACTACCCCATGGGAGAGCGGGTGGTCCGGGCCCTGGACGGAATCTCGTTGGAGGTCGTGCCGGGCGAGTTTCTGGGGGTGGTCGGCCGCTCCGGTTCCGGGAAGTCGACCCTGCTCAACCTGCTGGCCGGCCTGGACCGCCCCAGCTCCGGCTCGCTCTGGATCGGCGACCGGGACCTTGCGCAAATGAGTCCCGGCCAATTGGCTCATCATCGCCAGCACACCGTGGGAATGGTGTTTCAGTTCTTTCACCTGGTTCCGACCCTGACCGCTCTCCAGAACGTGGAACTTCCCATGGCGTTCACCGGACTGGCCCCCGGCGCGCGTTCGGATAAGGCCAAGTCACTGCTGGGTAACGTGGGACTCTCCCACCGGCTGGACCACGTTCCCTCCCAGCTCTCCGGCGGCGAGCAGCAACGGGTTTCCATCGCCCGTTCTCTTGCCAACGACCCCCAGTTTCTGCTCGCCGACGAGCCCACCGGCAACCTGGACAGCGCCACCGGCAGCGAGATCCTGGAGATCTTCAAGCGGCTCCACCAGGAGGGACGCACCGTGATCTGCGTGACGCACGAGCAGGACCTCTGGATGGAGTGCCTGGACCGCGTGATCGAGTTGAGGGACGGCCGCCTGTTTCGGGAGGAACGGCCGGGGTCGAGCCACGCCGCCGGCAACGGAAACCCGGGAGAAGGATGATGCCCTGGAGAGACGTCTTGCAGATGGCGTGGCGCAACATCGGGCAGGCGCGCCTCCGCTTCGTTCTGACCTGTCTGGGAGTTCTGATCGCCATCTCCACCCTGGTGGCCCTGGTGAGTTTCGGGGCCGGGCTGCGCCAGCAGACGGTCGAGAACCTGGAGGTTCGGGAGGTCTTCACCTCCTTCCAGATCCTGGGGCCCGGCCGGGCCCAGAGTTTCCGGCGATTTCGCGATCCCGATCCGGATCCGAGTACGGGCGGCTCCCGCGCCCGCCCGGTTCTGGACGAGGACCTGGTCCGGAAAGTCGCCGCCCTGGATGGCGTCGTGAGCGTCCAACCGGACATACGCTTCGCGGCTCGTCTGGAACACGGGGACAAGGTTCACCTGACCCGGGTTCGCGGCGCCGGTCCACACGTGGCCCCCCTGTCGCCCTATTCCAAGATTACTGACGGCCGGTTTCTCTCCGGCACCAACGGCGCCGAGATCGTCCTCACCGGCCGGGTGGCCCGCAGGCTGGGCTTCGAGCCCCCAGGACAGGCGGTGGGGGAGACCATCCAGCTCCTGACCGATCGTCTCAAGCCGGAGGTCACCGAGGGGGACCTCCCGTTCGAGACGGTTCGACTCGACTTTCAGGTCGTCGGCGTCCTGCCGCGCCTCCTCCCCAATCAGACCAATCCGTTTTTCCGGGGTGTGGTCGTCCCCCTGGACGAGGCACGCCGGCTCTGGAAGGAGAATGCGAGCGGGATGGCTTCCCTGTCCGGTCTGACCTCTTTGGAAGAAGGGCGGGGACGGGAATACGACAGCGTCGACGTGCGAGTGGCGGATCTGGTGAGTCTGGAGCGGGTTCGGGAGGAAGTCCGGTCGTGGGGAGCGGCGACGTTCGCCATCGTCGACCAGATGAAACGAATCCAGGAGGCCTTTCTGGTGCTGGAGGTGGTCCTTGGCGTCCTGGGCGGAATCGCCATGCTCGTGGCTTCCTTGGGCATTGCCAACGTCCTGATCATTTCGGTCATGGAGCGCCGCCAAGTCATCGGAATCATGAAGGCCATCGGAGGAACCGACCGGGACGTGCGCCGCATTTTCCTGGCGGAGGCGGGTCTGATCGGGTTTTCAGGCGGCGTTGTGGGCCTCCTCGCGGGCTGGACACTGACTCGAATCGCGACGGTGTTCATCGACCGCTACTTCCAGAGTCACGAAATTCTGAATCCCCCCGACCTCTTCGCCTATCCACTTTGGCTGGTTGCGGGCGCCATCGGTTTTGCGGTGGGCTTGAGCCTGCTTTCGGGAGTCATCCCGGCCAATCGCGCCAGCCGGGTCGATCCGGTCCAGGCCCTCCGGCAAGGCTGAATCGAGATGGCCTCCCAGTGAGAAATGCGGGTTGACAGTCCGTGGTGAAAGTCCCGCGAGCACCGAGACCGTTCCTGCGCCCGCCGGACAAGGCGCTTACGGCGCGCATACCGGGAGTATGTGCCCGAATCGCAACGCAGTCCGCGCCTGTGCAGGGACGGTCGAATGCCGTGACGACTTTTGCCACGGGCTGTTATGGACCAGGCAGGCGTTGCTCCGGGGCGGATGATCGCACGGGCGGGGTGGGCGCCGGGTCGCCGGTCTGCCGTTTCTCTTCGGGGACGATATTCCGGGGAGGCCGCATCAAGGGTCGAGCCGGACGACTGCCGGAGGGAGGCGTGACGGGAGGAACCCGGGACGTCCGCGAAGCCGGGGACCGGCTCAACGGCGTCGTCCGGGATGGAGTTGGCGTCAATCCGCGAGGCGCCGCCGTCTGGGGCCGGCCTCCCAGCCGCCGGACCGGACTTCCAACGACCGCGGCCGGCGGCGGCGTGGTCGAACTCGTGGCCGGCGACTCGACCGGGGCCGTCTCCGATCCGGGCCGAGGAAGCCTTCCGGGCGCCGGACTCCGGCGTTCCGGGCCCGGCATCGACACCTCGGGCGAGAGGCTCTCGCCCGGGCTTCCCTCCTGGCGGATGGGACGCGCGATCTCCTCGGCCGGATCGGTGCTCCAATAGGTCTGAGTCAGAATGTAGACGACGAACAGGGCCGAAGCGGCGACCAGGGCGGTGTTGATCTGATTGGCGTATTTCACGGCGGGTGACTTGCTCCCGTTGACCTGGATAGCTTACCAGTCCGTGGTGAAACTCCCACGCCGCACCCGGGCCGGGGCCGCGGCCACCGGTTTTCGGTTCGCATTTGAACCGCTGGTAGGCTATCTTGAGGTTTCCCAATGCTCAGGCGCACCCCCTGGATCTTGACCAGTCTTTTGGCTCTGAGTGTTCCTTTCCCCGCTACAGCGCAAGATGCCGCTCCGAAAGAAAAAGTTGACGGCGCCGGCACCTCGAGAGTCGAAGTCGAGATGGCGGTGGAGCACATCCGGGTCACCTTCCTGGTTCGCGACGACCGTGGTCACCTGATCCGCAATCTTTCCAAAGACGACTTTGTCGTGATGGAAAACGGCCGGCCCCAGAACGTCACCCTGCTGGAAGAGCAGGAGGTTCCCATCAACGTGGCGGTCATGGTGGATACCAGTTGGAGCCTCCAGGATCTGCTGAAGAATGCCGTGGAGACGGCCATCGACTTTTTCCGCGGGTTGGAGAACGAGAGCGCAGCCGTCGTCCGGTTCTCCCGGACTCCGGAGTTGATCCTGGACTGGGACGAGAGGCCGCAGGATATCCGGTCGCTGATGGCGCGTGTCTCCAGCGACGGCAAGACGGCTCTCTACGATTCGGTGATCTGGGTCTGCCGAAATGTCCTCAGTTCGCGATCGGGCAAGAAGGTGGTCGTCCTGATCAGCGATGGAATCGACACCGCCAGCCGGTCCAGTTTCCGCGAGATGATCCGAATCTCGCGGCAAGAGGGAATCACCGTCTACCCCATCATCTACACCAACCAGTTCATCCAGAACTATCGCCGGGAACTGGGGGACCGGGAGGCGCCGGTCCGGAGCAACATCAGCCGCGCCTTTCACCGGTTCGTCGTGTCCCAGAACCGGTTTCTGGACCAGACTCGGCGCTATGGAGGACGGACCATCTTCTCGGACGCCTTCCTCGATCTGAGACAGATCTACCGGGACATCATCGAGGAGATGAAGAGCCGCTACGTCCTGTACTACCAGTCGGACGGCCGCGATGAGGACGGGGCGCACGAAGTCCGGATGTTCACCCGGCGGGTTGCAGGAAGGATCTTCGTCGAGTTCAGTCAGTGACCGGCTGCGCTGCCAAATGGATGAGGCGTGTAGAATGTGGGTGCGATGTTTCGGCTGGCCAACGACCCATAACGACTGGATGTGAGAGATGAGTGACAAGCAGGCGATTCTGGACGCGCTGAGAAAGGTTCAGGACCCGGACCTCCGGCGGGACATCGTCTCGCTGGGGTTCGTCAAAGAGGTCAAGCTCTGTGGTCCGGCGGCCGCCGTCACCATCGAATTGACCACGCCGGCCTGTCCGGTGAAGGACCTGATGCAGGAGCAGGCGCGGCAAGCCATATTGTCGCTGCCGGGAATCGAAGAGGCCCACGTCACCATGACGGCGCAGGTCCGATCGTCGATGGGATCGCGCGGGGCCGCCCTCCTGCCCGACGTGAAGAACGTCATCCCGGTGGCCAGCGGAAAAGGCGGGGTGGGGAAGTCGACCGTCAGCGCCAACCTGGCCCTGGCCCTGGCCCGGAGCGGCGCCAGCGTCGGCCTGTTGGACGCCGACGTCTATGGGCCCAGCATTCCCACTCTCATGGGGATCTCCGGCAGGCCGGACATGGCGCCCGGGAACCGCATCCTCCCGTTCCGGCAATACGGCGTGGGCGTCATCTCCATGGGTTTCTTCCTCCCCAAAGACAAGGCCGTCATCTGGAGGGGGCCCATGCTGGACAAGATGATCGGCCAGTTCCTGGGCGGGGTCCAGTGGGGAGCGCTGGACTACCTGGTAATCGATCTGCCGCCGGGAACGGGGGACGTTCAACTGAGCCTCTGCCAGAAGATCTCCCTGACCGGAGCGGTGGTGGTCTCCACCCCGCAGGACGTGGCCCTGAACGTGGCCCAGAAAGCCATCATCATGTTCAACCAGTTGAACTGCCCCGTCCTGGGGATGGTGGAGAACATGAGCTATTACGTCTGCAAATGCTGCGGCGCGCGCGAAGCCATCTTCGGTGATGGAGGCGCGCAGCGGGTCAGCGAGCAGTTGGAGCTTCCGATGTTGGGGGACATCCCTCTCTCCACCGACATTCGAGTCCAGTCCGACCGGGGACGCCCCATCGTTCTGGACGCTCCCGAGTCGCTGGCCGCCCAATCATTCGTGAGCGTCGCCGAGAACCTTGCGGCGCAGATCAGCATCCGCAACATGTCCAGCGAGCTGAATCAGGAGATCCAGATCGCCTTCTAGCTCCGAGGCTCAAGCAGCTCGTTGAACATTCCTCGCCGGATCATCCGGGCCAATCAGCACGATGTCGCCATCACCTGGAGCGACGGGCACGAGTGCCTCTATCTGGCCCGGGATCTCAGGCTGGCCTGCCCCTGCGCCTCCTGCGTCGACGAGATGACGGGTCTCCGCATCCTGCAGCCGGGCCAGATCGGCGAGGGCGTCGCTCCAGCGTCTCTGGAACTGGTGGGGCGTTACGCGATCCGGATCTGGTGGCAGGACGGGCACTCCAGCGGCATCTACACCTTCGACTACCTGAGGGAGCTCTGCGCCTGCAGCGAATGCCGGGGTTGATTTACACGATCTTCTTGAGCTGACGGCGGCCCACCCAGGCTGTGACGTGGGCGGTCAGGGCCGGCGACAGGCGGTTCAGGCCGATGAGCAGTTTTCCGAGTCCCGTCATGTGCACTTCCCGCCGCCGCCGCCGGACCGCTCCGACGATGGCGCGCGCCACCGATTCCGAGGTATCCGGACGGAATGGCCGGCTGGCGGCTTGGGCGCTCTCGGTGCGAGTGGCCGCCTCCTGAAACTCGGTTGCCGTATAACCGGGGCAGATGAGGCTGATTCCCACGCCGCTCCCTCTGAGCTCGCCCCAAAGCGATTCGGCCAGGGCCACCTGCGCGAACTTGGTCACGCAGTACGCCGAATTGAAGGGCATGGCCCTTTTCCCGATGACGCTGCTGACCAGGACGATGTGTCCGCTTCGCTGCCGGAGCAGCCCGGGCAGAGCGGCGTGGATGGTCTCGTATCCGGACTGGAAGTTGACCTGCCAGATACGATTCACGGCCTCCGGGGGAATCTCGGTCACCGGACCCACGACACCGTAACCGGCATTGGAAACGACAACGTCCAGACCCTGGAGCTGCTCGCGGCACTCGCGGACGATTGCTGCTCCACGTCCAGGGCGGCTCAGATCGTGGGAAGCCCAGACGGCTTGGGGCGCGCCTCTGCGGCGGCACTCATGAGCCACCTGCTCCAACCGTTCGCTTCGGCGGGCCACCAGAAAGAGCTCGCACTCTTTCGCCGCAAAGGCGTAGGCAGTGGCTTCACCGATTCCGGCCGATGCACCGGTGATGAGAACCTTCTTCTGCTGCATGGATCCGCGATGAGCCGCCGAATTTTACTCAGCGGCCAGGATCGATCTTCGGACGCCGTGACGAGTCGATTCCGCCAGGTCCCGGGTGGTTCATCGTCGAGTCTTGGCCAGACTCATTGCACCTCTCCAGCGGATCGACTTGAGTTGCTCCAGCTTTATCTCGAGGGAGGTGCCGGGCAGGTCGCTGTCCGCCAGGGTCAATAGCAGGGGAATGGCCCTGCCGGACTTGGGTTTGATGCTCATTTCCTTCCAGGCGAAGAGAACTTCCACCGTGGCCGTCTCCTGTTTCTGCCTGGCGGTGACGATGGGTGCGGACGTGGCGGTCTCCATCCCCCGGTAACCCTTCAGCAGGCGGTGCCATCCAAAGGGTCCCCGGCTCTCGATTCGAGGCGTCATCCAGAAGGTGTAGTCGTAGTCGGACCGCCGAATGTGGAATTTCAGGTAGTCGTAAAACAGTGTGCGGTCCCGGCGCCTCCGATCGGGCGTCATCCAGACCGCGTCCCGCCTCCGGACCCGCTCGATATCCCAGACGTCGTCGGTCCACTGCAACGCCAGGTAGAGGTTCTCCTTGTCCCAGAGGCCCTGAATCCGAAGTTCGACATCTCCCTCCTTGAACCCTTCGTCGCCGGCTGAAGGAGAGAGCTTCACCCAGGGCACTCCCTGCCACTCGTCCGTGAACCCGTCGATCTGGATATGCCTCTCCCGTTGAGGAATCTCCCAACGCTGCTGCGCCCGAACCGAAACCGCGCCCAGTACGAGACAGGCCGAGAGAATCATTGATGCCGGCTTGGACGGTATTCCGGTATGGCTCCAGGTCAAGGCCGTCAGTCCTCCGTTGATTCGGTCAGAGTCTTCAGGAGCGTCCGTATTGTAGCACCGGCGCGCCCAATCCGGCACGGGAAAAGAGGTCAGCCCCCTTCTGCCGGGGTTGTCAGACAGTCCTTTTGAAGCGTACTCTCTGCCGGTAGCCGGGATCAGCCCGGCGGACACAATGGTGATGAAGATGCCCTCGGTTCTTTTCGTGTGCACCGGCAACTCCGCCCGTAGCCAGATGGCCGAGGGCTTCGCTCGTCGCCATGGTTCCAAGTGGCTCCGGGTGGACAGTGCGGGTGTGCGTCCGGCCGGTCTCAACCCATATGCCGTCTGGGCCATGAACGAGGTGGGCATCGACATCTCGCAACAGACCTCCGACGCGCTGGGAGACAAGGACCTTCGGCGCTACGACCATTTCATCACCCTGTGCGGGAACGCCCGGGACTCGTGTCCGGTGCTGCCGGCTGAGCTTCGATCGGAACATTGGGACCTTCCCGACCCGGCGGGGACCTGGGGGACGCCCGAGGAAAGGATGGGCGGCTTCCGCGTGGTCCGGTATCTGATCGAGCAGCGGGTCATGGAGTTGCTGAATCGGCTCGCCCGGTGAAGGAGGATGTGACGGGGGATGTTGGAGACTGCTAGAATTCAAGCCATGTTCCGGTCTTTTCTCTGCGCCGTCTTGTTGCTGACCCTATTGCAGCCTGCCTGTTTCTGGCGGAAGAAACCCATCGAAGAAAGGGTCTTCGACGTCTACGGCACGGTGGAGTCCATCGGTCCGGACGAGCTGGTCATCAGCGCCCGCAAGAAGGGCCGTCTCACCTTCTCCATGACCGACGCCTCCATCAAGGGGGGGGACTTCGGACCCGGCGCCTACGTCCACACCTACTACAAGCTCAAGGGGGACGTGAAAGAGGTGACCATGGTCGTTGAGAAGATCGATTGACCGCGTCCCTTGGAACCATGCGTGATCCGATTCGACTTCCCGGGAATTTCGATCGTTACCTGACCATTCCCAACGCCGGGGCCCGCTTGGAAGAGGCCCTGGAAGTGGGAGAGAAGATGGCCGGAGCCGGGATTCCACTTCTGCCCAATCCGGACCATGCGGCCATCTTCAGCGACCCTCCGCACCTGGTCGCCGGACCGTTGAGGGAACTGGGCTACGTGGCCGGTTGGGACGCCCGCTGCTACCCCTCGCCGGTGGACGGCCACGACTACATCAACGTCCCGTCGGGCCTGGTGGGAAACAGCGCCGCCAGGGACCAGGGCTGGTTCGACTACGTCGCGGTGGTCCATCCCGTCGACGAGTCGGCCCGGGATCAAATGCTCCGGCAGGGACAGGGCAACCCGTTCATCCATCACATCACCTGGGGCATCGAGCCGCCGCCTTCGGATGGCCGGGAAGCGCCTCTGGAGCGGGCCGGCCGCATCATCTCCTTCATGGCGCAGATCCGGACCCGGATCCCGGGCTTGCTGGCTTCAGAGCCGGGCACTCTGATCATGGCCCTCCCACGGGAGATCGCGGAAAAGCCGGAGTTGGAACGCCGGCTTCCCGGGTGGATCGGAGACCTGACGGAAGAGGACTACCAGATCGAGACCATGCAGGGAGGCGGATTCCTGCTCCAGTTCTTCGTCCTCACCGGCGGCAGAATCGAGGTCGCCCTTCGGTCCGGCACTCGGCAGACCTTCAACCCCAAGAGCGTCCACAAGATTTCCCGCGACGAGATCAGCACCGACCAGCTCGACAAGCCTCACATGTGACGGCCGTCGGCCAACCCGGCTCCCGGTTCTGCGTCACCGCAGGGCGTCCGGACTGCGCTGGGCGAGCCTGTCCTCACCGAAGACCATCTCCGACCGGTGGCCGGCCACCAGCTTTTCGATGTCTTGAATCACGTCCGGATACAGGTGGGCCACGTCGTACTGCTCGCCCGGATCCCGGCCCAAGTGATACAGCAACGGCGGGTCGTGGTGCGTCTCGGTTTCGGTCCGTCTGGTGTAGACCGGCTTGGAGATGAAGTGAGCCTTGAATTCGCCCTGCCGAACGGCGTAGAGCTTCGACTCTCGGTAGAAGAACATGTTCTTGCGCGGACTCTCTCCGCTGCCGAACAACACAGGTGACAGGTCGTAGCTGTCCATGATTCGGTCGGACGGCACCTCGGCGCCGGCGATCCCGCAGAAGGTGGAGAACAGGTCGAGGGTGGAGCCCAGCTCCATCACCACTCCCGAATCGAGGCGGCCCGGCCACCAGAAAATCGTGGGTTCCCGCATGCCCCCTTCCCAGGTCGATCCCTTTCCCTCGCGCAACAGCCCCGCGGAGCCTCCATGCTCCCGGTAAGGCAGCCAGGGGCCGTTGTCCGAGGTGAAGACCACCAGCGTGCGTTCGGCAATGCCCAGCTCGGTCAGGGCCTGCATGATCTGCCCCACGCCGTGGTCGATCTCCTCCACCACGTCGCCGTACAGGCCGCGCCTGCTGGTTCCCAGAAAGTCCTCCGACGCGAATAGCGGCACGTGGGGAAGGCTGTGGGCCAGGTAGAGGAAGAAAGGCCGCTCCCGGTTTTCCCCAATGAACCGGACCGCCTCTTCCGAGTAACGTTTTGTGATAGTCCGCTGGTCGGCCGGACGCTCCACGACCTCCCGGTCCCGAAGCAGGGGGACGTTCCAGTACTCGATTCGGGCTTCCTTCACCAGGTCCCGGGTCGATTCTTTCCGGGTCTGGTCCATGTCGTTGGAATAGGGGATGCCGAAGTAGGAATCGAAGCCGTTGTTGGTGGGCAGGTATCGGGGCAGATGTCCAAGGTGCCACTTCCCGACGCAGGCCGTGGCGTAACCGGCATCCCGAAGCGCCTCCGCCAGCGTCACCTCCGCTTCGGGAATTCCGCTTGCGGAATCGGGGAACAGCACCCGGTGCTTCGGACTCATCATGCCGTTGCGCACCGGCAACCGTCCGGTGAGGAGGGCGGCGCGGCTGGGAGTGCAGACGCTGGCGGCGGAGTAAAAATGGGTCCACTTCTGCCCTTCCCGGGCCATGCGGTCCAGATTCGGGGTCCGGATGGTGGGATGGCCGAAGCTTCCCAGGTCGCCGTAGCCCAGGTCGTCGCAAAAGATGACGATCAGGTTGGGCCGGAGCGCGTCAGTAGGTGTCTGGCAGGAGAGAAGCGAAAGCGTGAGGACCAGGAGCGAAGCGGGCGTCCAATGGGGACGGCCGGGTCGCCGCGCCGCACCGATGCTGAACAGTGAATTGCGATTCGCCATGGTCAGCCTCCCCAGCCGCAATCAGTATCGCCGGACGCGGGAAATCCGGATCTCGCCGATCTGTCCGAAGAAGTTCCCGTACCCCAGCCAGTTGAATTTCCCGCCGTAGCGGGCGCGTCCGTCCAGACGGCTTCCCACCGAGAACTGGGCCAGGTGCCTGCGGTTGTTGACCAGCTTGCGGCCGTCCGGGCTCTTCATCTCCCAGATCAACCGGCCGTCCAGGAAGAGTTGGTGGAGGTCCTCGGCGTAGGAGTACTGCCAGGCGATGTGGTGCCACGCGGTATCGCGGATTCCCACCCACTTCGGATCCGCCACCGTGCCCTCGGGACGGCTGTAGGGATGAAGGTCCCTCAGGGCCTGATCCGGCTCGGCGCCGAAAAAATGGACCCCCGGCGCCATGCTGCCGTCGGATGAACCCTGATCGGAGAGATAGAGTTCCCAGACCCCCCGTTCGGTGTTGTCGTAGGTGCCGCAGACATGACCGAAGTGAAACTCTCGAAAATAGCCGTCGATGGGTCCGGCCCGGCGGACCCAGGCCTCCAACGTCCACTCGTCCTCGATGGTCTGGAGGTCCACCTTCCGGTTCCACTGAGGCCCCACGAAGCCTCCTTCTCCGCCTCCGATGAAATGGGGATATTGTCCCCAGCCCGGCCGGGGCAACCGGGTATCGCCTTTGGTGTTGACCCAGGTCAGAGTCAATTCGGCATCTCCCATCACGTCCGGAATGTACCTGCCGCCGGGTCCCTGCCAGTCCCAGAGGGCCACGGTCCGGTCGTCGGGGCCGATGCTGCGGAGCTGCCCCGGAGCGACCTTCAATTCGAACCCTCTCGACGCACTCTGGCCCGCCGCGTCGGTGGCCTGGAGCCGAACCCTCTCGAGTTCGAGCGCCGACGGGTTGCCG
Organism: Acidobacteriota bacterium; assembly: GCA_028874215.1. NCBI lineage: Bacteria > Pseudomonadati > Acidobacteriota > Acidobacteriota bacterium. The sequence continues at coordinate 71,865 of JAPPLF010000061.1, read as the reverse complement.
ATGAGCTCACCCTGCCTCGCGTCGAGGGAGATCCCTTCCGGCAAGCTTCCCTCCTTCAGGCTCCAGGTCACCGGCTCCACCATGTGACGAGTCTCGAGGGTGTGGCGGTAGGGGACTCCGATGAAACCGACGGGGAGGGAGGCGGTGACCACCTCGGCCGCGGCGACGGTGACGGCGAAGGTGTGCTCGTCTTCATTCCCCGCCGAATCCGTCGCCCGCAGCGTGAAGGAACGTTCCCGGACCGGTTCCGCCGGCCGGCCCTCCAAGGTCCCGGCAGCCTCGTTGAAGGTCAATCCCTCCGGCAGCCTTCCTCCAACATGCTCCCAGCGGACGTCTCCCCGGGCTGCGTCGGCGGAGAATCTCACAAAATACGGAGCGTGCATTCCGGCTTCCGGAAGCAGCCGCCGGACGATGGCCAATTTCTCGGCCACCGGGTAGCGCATGACGTCGGAGATGCGGAGCTCGTCCACCTCCCCTTCGAAATCGTAGGTCTTGACGTGGTAGGGCGGGTCCAGCGAGTTGACGATCCCGCCGACCGTGAAGGGAATGTCGTTGTGTTTTGCGTCGTTGATCACCCGCCGGCTGGGGGTGGCCTTCCAGATCAGCTTCCCGTCCAGGAACATGTAGTGGGTCTGGTCTTCGTAACGGAACTGCCACGCCACGTGGCGCCATTCCGGCTTCTGGATGGCGTCGGCATGGACCTGCGTGCCGTATCCGGCCTTGCGTCCCGCATAGGCGAATCCGCCGGTGTCGCTGTGGGGCGCCCGCTTCTGCGAACCCATGAACCGGGCCCCCGGCAGCAGTCCGGGGCTCACCGGCCATTCGTCCAACCAGGAATGCAGGCTGAAATCCCATCCGCCGCGGACCCCCGGCGGCAGGCTGAAGCCCTCGTCGTCGGTCCCGCAGATCTTGGCGAAGGGTCCCGCGGTGCCCGACCCGCGCGGCCGGTAGGAAGCCGGATGGTTCAAGCGGATTCCGCTCAGGGCGAATCCGTCATAGCGCACCCAGGCCTCTACCGTCCAGGCCTCGGTGCAGGTGCGCAACTCCAGCTTGTCGTTGTTCACCGGTCCGATCCGGAGGTTGGCGTCGTCCTCGCGGACCGTGAACCGGGCCGTGGAGCCGAATCCGGGACGGGTTCCCCACAAGGCCTTCTTGTGGGCCTTCAGAGTCAGGGCCGGGTCGCCCATGGCGTCGTGGGCTTCCTCCCCCTGTCCTTCATCGAAATGGTACAGCACCACGGTGTGGGAGTCCGGGCGAAAGGGTTCCCGCAACGAGGACAGCAGGTGATGGGAGGCAGGGGTGGAAACGGCCCAGGTTCCCAGCAACACTGCCGTGCTGATCCAACCCACCCCGGTCAGGAATCTCCTCAGAAACGGCCGGTCACTTTCAAGATGCATGACGGACATTCAAAAAGCCGGGCGAAACGATGTCAACAACACCCGTGCGAGACTGAAGGGGATCGTATACCCTGAATCCAATAGCCTCGGGGATCCAACGATGACCGCTCGTTCCAAATTCTGTTCCCTGATCTCGTTCATCGGTTTGACAATCTTGGCCTCGTCCGGCTGCCGAACCGGAACCCCGCCCCCGGAAGACTCCGGGAGCGATCCCCAACGCCTCGAGTTCACCCGGATGATCGTCCACTGGACCCGGTACGTGGAACCCGGCTACCTGGATTTCGTCCAGGAGGCCGAGCCGGAGATCGCCCAGGTCGGCTTCTACGGCGCGGACTTCTGGTCCATCGCCCATCTCCCGGACAAGAACAAGGGCGTCACCGGCCCCCTGTTGCCCATCCACGCCGGAGTGGTCCAGGCACAGGACCCCGCCGAACGGATCCGGCTCAGCGCCGACTACTTCGAAGAGATCAATCGTGAGCTCAAGCAACGGGGCGTGAGGCCCATCGGCCACTTTTCCGTCGCCAAGTACCTGTTGGGGAGGCCGGACGCGGAGGGCCGGCCCGGAGACGGTTTCTTCAAGTTCTACAACGAACTCTGGGACGAGAACGAGCTGGGTCCGAAACCGGTGGCGGACCCCTTGGACCTGTTGTCCAAGAACCGGGACGGCACTCCTTACGTCAGTTTCGACGGGGACGCGGCTCCATACGCCGTCTATTGGGGTTGCCTTTCCAACCCCGGCTGGCGCCGGGTTCTGAAGGCCTGGGTCAAGCGGGGGATCGAGCGGGGCCTGGACGGTTTTCAGATCAACTACTTCTACCGGGTCGACTGCCACTGCCGGTATTGCGTGCGGGGCTTCAAGGCTCACCTGGCGTCCCGTTACGATCCGGAGGAACTGCGCGGCCGGTTCGGGATCCAGGACCTGGAGGCTCACCGATTCAGCGAGATCGTCTCCCGGCATCCTCCCAGCGAGACCACCCCGCTGCGCCTGGAGATGCAGCTCTTCTCGGATCTGGTCAACAAGGAGGCCTTCGACGAGGTCTTTCACCAATACGGCCGCTCCCTCAAACCGGACCTGATCACCTCCGTCTGGGGCCACAGCTCCCAGGATTTCGGGAATCCCCCCACCGGGAACAACGACGAGCGGATGATGCTTCCCTCCGAACTCTGGGGGAAGGACGAGAGCTACCTCTGGTACTGCCTGGGCCGGCAGGAGCCGACCCTGCAACTGCGCTACATCCGGGGCGCGTTCGATGACAAGCCCTACACCGTCTGCCACTACGAGAGGGTCAAGATCCGGGCCTCCATGGCTGAGCTCATGGCCAACGGCGGAGCGCCCATGGCCCGTTACATCGATTTCACCGATCCGGCGGCCCGGAGGGAGTTCGTCCGCTATTACCGGTTCCTGAAGCGGTACGAATCGGTCTTCCGCGCCAATCGGCCCTACGGCGAGGTCCTGCTGGCGCATCCCCGCAGCCACAACCACCAGGGCCGGCTGATCCCGGCCATGACGGCGTTCCAGGAAATCGGACATCACCTGATGGACCGTCACGTTCTCTTCGACGTGATTCCGGACGAGATCATCCGGCCGGAGCAGAGGAACGCCTACCGCCGAATCTACGAGATCGATTCCGCCGGGGAATTGGAGACGGAAACCTTCTCGGACTTGAGCCGGTTCGATGCGCCGACGACCGTGCGGGTCTCGGCCAGCCGGCCGGCCGGAGGAGGCGAGGTGACGCTTCACTTCGTGAACTACGGCCGGGAGCCCGGCCCGGAGGGGTATGCGGGAACCGGTATCGCCGACGAGAATCCCATCGCCGTCGACGGTGTCGGCGTCGACTTCGTCGTTCCGTCCGGTTCCCGGGTAGTGAAGGTCGATTCGCTGTCGCCGGAGCGGCCTGATGCGCAACCGGTTGAATATCAGGTGGAAGCCGGCCGGCTCCGTTTCGCCATGCCGGAATTCCTGGTCTACGGCATGGCGCGAATCCATCTGGAGCCGGTCCTGTCGGCGCGGCGTTAGGCATGCCCGGTTTTTTGGGACGGCGGTTTTCAACCGCCGACTCCCCAGCCGGCAAGGGGCTGCCTCCAGTAGAAAGGGAGACATTATGAACGGAACCATCTCCGCCCACGAGTATGAATCCCGGCACGAGGGGGTCCGGGAGTTCCTGCGGGAACGGGACCTGGGCGCTCTCTTCGTCTATTCGCCTCCGGCGGAGCACAAATGGGGCCAGACCGCCCACGTGGCCTATCTCTCGGGCTGGGCCAGCCACGACCGCATCGTGGACTCGGTGGTCGTGGTCCCGGTCTCCGGCCGGCCGGCACTCCTGTTCGCCGGTATTCAATACATGCAGGAGCAGGCGGAGGAGGTGTCTCCTCTGGAAGACATCCGCCTGGTCCAGGCTGTCGATCCTCACGCGGTGGCCGTCGCCCGGGGACGGGGCAAGGGACCTCGCGACTTCGCCACCGAGACGATCGCCATCCTGGAGGAGAACGGAGTCGGGGACAAGGACGTGGGTGTCGTCGGGATTCAGAACATGCCGCTGGCCTTTTACGAGGCGCTGGCGGCCGGGCTCGGGTCCAAGCTGCGCCGGGCGGACGACGTGGTCGCCCGGCTGCGCGGCGTCAAGTCGCCGGCCGAAGTGGGACTGATGAAACGGGCCGCCGAATTGAGCGATCTGGGGTTCCGGACCATGCTCGAAGTGGCGCGGCCCGGTATGCGTGGCATCGAAATCCTGGCCGAGATGGAGCGGGTGGTCCGGCGCGAGGGAGCCGACCACGCCAAGTACTGGATGGCGTCGGGGCCGCCCACCGAATGGAGCGAGACCCGGTTGGACATCAAGCCCCACCAGCGGGTGCTGGGAGAGGGAGACCTGATGGCCTCCTGTTCCTACGTGGTCTACAAGGGTTACTGGTGCCATGGCCAGCGGACCGGGACCCTGGTCCGTCCCTCGGAGCATCTGGAGGAGATCTTCCGGACCGCGCGCCAGTGCCAGGACGCCGGCCTGGAACATCTGCGAGCCGGCGTGCCCATCGCCCGGATCGCCAAGACCATCGGCGACCTGGCCGCCCGCCGCGGGATGCCGCTGATGGGAGGCCGCATCGGCCACGGGATCGGCATGGACTACAGCGAACAGCCGGCGCCCCTCACCGAAGCCAACCCGGAGCCGCTGCAAGAGGGCATGACCTGCGTGATCCACGCGGCCTACACGCTGCCCGGGTCCGGAAAGATGTTCGTGCCGCTGGGCGACGTCTGCCACGTGACCGGGAACGGACCCGAGTTTCTGATGGACTTCACCCGGGACCTGTTTCTGGCGGGATCCGGATAACGAGAGCGGTCTTGGACGGGGAATCCTGCCGTCAACCGGGCGCCGGCAGCAAACCGGTCAGCGAACCCTTACCGCCGTGCCGCTGGCGGTGACCATGAGCATGCTGCCTCCCTTCCCCACGACCTCGTAGTCGAGATCGATGCCGACCACGGCGTCTCCGCCTCTCCGGCGGGCCGTGTCCGCCATCTCGTCGAGGGCGATCTCGCGGGCCCGTTGCAGTTCCTTCTCATAGGCGTGCGACCGTCCGCCCACGATGTCTCGAATGCCGGCGAAGAAGTCCCGGAAGATATTGGCGCCGACGATCGCCTCGCCGGTGACGACTCCGCAGTATTCGCGGATGGTCTTGCCTTCGATGTTGTTCGTAGTGGTCAGGATCATGGTCTGAGCTCCTTCACAGGAGGGGCGATTTCCAATCGCCCAGTCTTCGTCGCCAAGTTTGTCACACTCGTGTTCGGCGGTTAGGAAACCGCCGCTCCTTTCCTTTTTCTATCGGGCGTCCGCCGGACCGGGCCGGTGAGGAAGCTTCGGAGAACGGCGCCGCAAGTATGTGAATCGAGGCTGGCGGATGCAACCGGTTCCAGGCGTGGATTCTTCCCGTTGTGCGTCAAAGGATTGCGACCCGATGGAACAAGTTAGCGCTTCAATCCACGACCGGGTAGTAGGGCGGGCCCCAGCCGGCATCCGGGTGATCCATCATCAGTTCAATTGCATAGAACGTTTTTCTCCCGGATCAGCTTCCGGCGAGCCAGGGCCATCCCAGGATAAGCCCGGCCGCGGGGAGAAGGGGCAGCAGGGCGATAGCCGATTTAACGCAGATCCGTCCGCTGGAGTCGCCGGCTCGGATGGCCTTGCTGAGGGCGGCGCCGGCGGCCAGGTTGACCAGCAGCGATAGTGGGCTGATCCATTGAAAGCTGATGGGCGAGAGGTCGACGGCGGCGCTGGAAGCCAGCATGGCCGAGTCTTGAATAAGGCTGTAGAAGTTCCCCGAGAAGGCGATCAACGCTCCCACCGTAATTCCGTAGACGGCTCCCACCACCGCCCCGGCCGGCTTGCCGTAACGGTAGAAGAGGGCGAAGAAGAACAGGCTGAAGGCCGGGGTCGCCAGCAGGTTGGTGGTCCGTTGCGTCATGCCGGTGATGTTCCCCGGAACGTTCCCCATGTATGAGCTGCCGATGACCACGATGGCTCCCAGGCCGAAGGCCAGGCACTGGGCCAGCCGGACGTGTCCCTTCCGGGTCTTGGGCATGAGGCCGAACCGGTCCAGGAAATCGGTGGTCACCACTGCGGTAATCGAGTTCACGCCCGAGTCGAGGCTCGACATGGCCGCGGCGAACATGGCGGACACGACCAGCCCGGCGACCCCGATGGGCAGGTGGAAGGCGATGAACCTGGGGAAGATCTGGTCGCCCCCCGTGGCCAGGTTCAACCCCGCCGGCAGCTCATGGGGCCGGGCCTGGAAGTATCCCATGAGGGCGAAGCCGACGAAGAGCAGGGTGAAGAGGACGGCGGAGGCGACCAGGGCCTGGGCCAGATAGGCGCGCTTGGCGGCCTCGGCGTCGCCGGTGGACATGAACCGCTGAATGCTCAACTGGTCGCCACCCGCCGTGCAGACGGTCCAGACCAGGACCGACATGAAGGTTCCGAACATGGTGACCCGGACCCGGGGATCGAAGCTGAAGGCGGGTTGACTGTCCCAGGTGGCTTGCCAGGAAGTGGGGATCCAGCTCAGGTCGCCCAGCTCGACGGTCACCAGGACGATGACCAGCAGGGCTCCTCCCAACAGCAGGGCCGTCTGCAGGAAGTCGGTGATCACGACGGCTCCCAGACCGCCCAGCGAGGTGTAGATGATGGAGACGAATCCGGTGACCAGGACAATCCAAGGGATCCATTCCTCGCTGACGCCCAGCATCACCGTCATGGCTCGGGCCGCCACGAAGACCAGCAGGCACATCCAGCTCAGGCGCACCACGATGAACATGCCGGCGCCCAGGAGGCGCACGCCCAGCCCCAGCCGGTTCTCCAGCAACTCGTAGGCGCTGGTCACGCGGTGCCGCATGTAGACGGAAAGGAGGTACCGGCGCACGATGAAGTAGGAGACCGGATAACAGGGGATGATCAACAGGATCATGATGGGACCCTTGGAGATCGTCTCGCCCGGAACCGACAGATAGGAGATGGTGCTCAAGTGGGTGGCGAACAGGGAAACGCCCACCAGGATGGGATTCAGGCTGCCGCTCCCGATAAAGTACTCCCTGGAGTCCTTCTGCTTGCGGCTGTAGTACCAGCCCAGGGCGATGGTCGCGCTGGCGTAGACGACGATCACCGTCCAGTCGATCCAGGAGAGTCCCGTCTGTTCCAATTCAAACTCCCGTGTTTCAGTTGTCCGGCGCCGGACCGGGGAACATGAGCGGCCTTGGACTCGGCAGGCGGCCGCTTACCAGGCCAGGGCGGTGCTCCCTTCCATGCGGGGATTGGTGGCGGACACCAGGGTCCCCGTCTTGGGATCGATCATGACCACCATGGTGTTGTCCCCGCTCCAGGGATTGGCGATCTGCACGTCGTGCCCCCTCCCGCGGAGGTCGTCGGCGATTTCCTCCAGGTTGGCCAGGCGACCTTCCAGGACGGCCCGTCCGGGATACGCGCGGTGGGGGTAGAAGAGGCCGGGGAAATGGCGGGTCCAGACCTTGGGCGCGTCCAACGCGTCCTGCAGACCCATCCCGAAGTCCACCACGTTCAGGAAGAAGTGCAACGTCCCCTGGTCCTGGACGTCTCCTCCCGGCATGCCGAATCCCAACCAGGGGCGCCCGTCCCTGGTGACCAAAGTCGGAGTCAGGCTGGTGGAGGGCTGCTTGCCCGGGGCCAGAGACTTGGCCAAACCCTCCTCCAGGTAAAACATCTGCACCCGGCTGCCCAGGCAGAATCCCAGGCCGGGCACGATGGGAGAGGATGCGGGCCAGCCCCCGCTCGGAGTGGAGGAGAAAATGGTCCCGTGGGAGTCCACGGCCCGAACTCCGGTGGTCCCGTCATCCCGCAAACCCGGTTGGACCGGAGCCAGGCTCAGATTGGCGGGGCGCTTCTCGGGGTGGGCGTCGAAGGGAAAGGGGTCGCCGGGGCGCAGTTCCAGAGAAGCGGTCTTCCAATCGATGAGCTTCCGCCTCAGCTTGGCATAGGCGCGGGAGAGGAGGCCCTGCCGGGGAACGTAGACGAAGTCGGGATCCCCGTAGTACTTCTCCTTGTCGGCGTGGGCCAGCTTGGCGGTTTCCAACCAGAGGTGCAGGTAGTCGGCGCTATTGTGCTTGAGCGCCGCCAGGTCGTAGCCTTCCAGTAGCGCCAACTGCTGCAGGAAGACCGGTCCCTGGGTCCAGGGTCCGCACTTGTAGACCTGGTATCCCCGGTAGTCGAAGCTCCACGGCTCCTGGATCCGGGCTTCGTAGTCGGCGAAATCCTCCTCCGTCAAAAGGCTGTGGTGATAGCCTCCTTCGTTGTCCCGAACCTTGAACTCCCGGGAGAATCGGACCAGTTGCCGGGCGATGGGGCCCTTGTAGAAGTAATCGTGAACGGCCCGTAGCGCCTCGCTGCGGCCGGCTCCCTTCTTCAACGCCCTCTTCTCGGCGTCAGCCAACCGGCGGAAGGTGCGGGCCAGATCGGGGAGACGGGTCACCTCCCCCACCTCGGGGACCCGGCCGTCGTGAAGAAAAGCCTCGCCCGAACTGGGCCACTCCCGGCGGAAGGTCTCGGCTCCCCGGTATTTTTCCGATTTCTTCCGGCCCACGCCCCGGCGCCAGCGTTCGTCCACCGGAAACCCGTCGGCCAGGCGGATGGCGCCCTGAACGATCTGGGAGAAGCTGAGGGTCCCGTACCGGTCCAGGCTCAGGACCACCGCCGCCAGTACGGCGCAGACTCCCGCCGGCAGGAAGCCGTCTCCCGGAATCAGCCGGTATCCTTGCTGGCGGAACCATTCGATGCTGGCCGCCCGGGGGGTGCGGGTGTTGCCGTTGACCGCCACCACCCGCCGTTCCCGGGGGGAATAGATGAGGGTGGGCATCTCGCCCCCGAATCCGAAGGAATTGAACTCCACCACGGAGGCCGCCAGGATCATGGCCACGCCCGAGTCCACGGCGTTGCCTCCCTGATGAAAGATCTCCATTCCGATGCCGGCCACCAGGGGATGCCCGGCCGCCACCGCGCCCCGAAGTCCCCGGGCCTCGGTCCGAGTGCCTTTCGCGCCCATGAGAGATCCGGACGGGAGGGTCGTCTCCAGCAGGAGAGTTGCCGTCAGAATCAAAGCCGCCGGCGTTTTTCTGTCGAACATCGTTTTATTCCTATGTATCCATTGATCCGGGGGAAGATCCGGTTGAACCGGTCTGCTCGACTGCGAGCCGCGAAGGCGTTGGAGGCGGCATTCGAATCGCTCGCCGAGTCTATTGGGGGGCACCGACGGTTGCAAGAACGGCCGCCGTCCAATATTCATTCGACACGCCGGTATCGTGAGATATAATAAAAATGGAATTTATATCGGTCCGCAGAATGACAATTTTCGGCCCACCAAAGCGAAATTTCTCGACAAGATCCTCGGGAACACTCTCAAATGGGGAGACGTGCAATGTGCCATGAAAGAGCCAAATCGCCAGGTCACAAATCACGAAACAGCTGGATCGCGCTGATACCGATCCTGCTGGCCGCGTTCATCCCGGCGGCGGCGCAGGTTCTCACCTCCCGGGTCGACGGGACGGTGCGGGACCAGACCGGCGCCGTCCTGCCCGGGGTTTCGGTGACGCTGACCAACGCCGGCACCAATGCCGCCGTGGACGCGGTCACAAGTGACATCGGCCTCTACGTGTTTCCGCAGGTGCCCCGCGGCATCTACGGGATCACGGCCCAACTGCCCGGGTTCAAGACGGCGGTCGTCGAAGGGGTCCGGGTCGAGTTGGACACTCCCGCCTCGGTGGACGTGGTGCTGGAGGTCGGCGGGGTTGACGAACAGGTGACGGTGAGCGCGGCTGCGACGCAGGCCGTCATCAACCAGGTCAACGCCGAAATCAACACCAACCTCAACCGGGAGCAGGTCAAGGAACTTCCCCTGAACGGCCGCAACGTGACCCAACTGGCGCTCACCCAGGCCGGAGTGACCAGCGTAGGCGGGGCCAGAACAGCCTCCATCAACGGCACTCGGGGGACCTTCAACAACTTCACCCTGGACGGGATCAACAACCAGGACACGTTCATCCGGACCGATTCCCTGTTCGGCGTCATTCCGGTCCGTGAGAGCTTCATCGAGGAGATCAACATCACCACCGCCAACTCGGAGGTCGACGCCGGTATGGGAGCCTCTCAGACGCAGTTCGTGACCCGTTCCGGCACCAATGAGTTCCATGGGGAGTTGTACTACTATCATCTGAACGACGCCCTCAACGCCACCGACTTCTTCAACAACGCGGCCGGCGTGCCCAAGGAGAGGCTTCTGAACCATCAGTACGGCTTCAGCCTGGGCGGTCCCATCCTGAAGGACAAGCTCTTCTTCTTCGTCAACTATGAGCGGGAGCCCAGCCCTTCGACCGTCTCCGTCGTCCGGACGGTTCTGAGGAACTCGGCCCGCGCCGGGAATTTCACCTACGTCCGGCAGGACACCGGCGAGCCGGCCACGCTGAACCTGTTCGAGCTCACGGGACTGAGTCCGGACCCGGCCATCCAGTCCCTGGTGAGCCTGACCCCGCCGCCCAATGACGCCACCGTGGGCGACGGAAGAAACACCGCCGGCTTCCGGTTCAACAGCCCCGATTCCTCCACGGGCGAATGGATCGTCTTCCGGGGAGACTACGAGATCAACGCCAGCCACTCCCTCGCCGGCACGTTTCACCAGTTCACGCTGGATGTTCCCAACTCCGCGTTCAACGGTATCGATGCCGTCTTCCCGGGTCTTCCGGGCGCGGGCCAGGGCTCCGACCGCCGGCTGGGATCCTTCTCCCTCAGGAGTGGGCTGAGTCCGACCGTCACCAACGAGGGGCGGTTCGGTTTCCAGGTCGCCAGTGTCGGCTTCTTCACCAACGAGACATTTGCGCCGGGGTACCGGCTCAGTTTGGCCGGCGGATTCTCGAATCCGGTACAGGACTTCATGGCCCAGGGCCGCGACACCCGCAACCTGGACGCCATGGACAACCTGACCTGGGTCACCGGAAATCACACCATCAAATTCGGGGGAGGCGTTCGCTGGACCCAGGTCGACAATTTCAACGATGAAGGAATCGTGCCGACCTACTATCTCGGTTTCGGCCCCGGAAATCCGGACCCGCTGGTTCCCGGCCTCTTCCCCGGCGGGATCTCTTCCAGTGACCTGAGCGCGGCCTCCGGGATCCTGGCGACGCTGGCCGGAGTCGTCGACGAGGCGGATCAGACGTTCAACGCCGCGGCGGTCGGTTCCGGCTACGTCGACGGGGCTTCTGAAACCAGCATCCTGAATCAGAATTTCGTCAACATCTATCTCGCGGATACCTGGCGCGTCACCCCCGAATTCACCTTGAACTTCGGGTTTCGATGGGAATTTCATTCGGTCCCGGACGAGACCCGGGGATTGGCCCTGCTGCCGGTGGGAGGCCCCGAGTCCGTGCTCGATCCCAATGCCGTCATCGATTTCGCGGGAGCTTCCAACGGCAGGCCGTTCTTCAAGAACGACATGAACAATTATGCTCCCAGCATCGGGTTCGCGTGGCGAATCTCGGACAATACGGTCCTCCGTGCCGGATACGGCTTGAACTACGTGGTCGACAACAACATCACCACGGTGCTCAACGCGATGCGGGGCAACGATGGTTTGAGCCTGACGCAAACCGTCACCGGGATCAGCGGCACCGTCAGCAGCGGCGGCCTGGTGCCGATTCCGGTACCCGAGTTCAAGGTCCCCAGAACCGCGCGCGACCAGGTTCTGGCCGATCCCACGACGGCCCTTTTCACTATCGACGAGAACATGAGAACCCCGTATGTCCAGCAATGGAACATCGGCCTCCAGCACGAGTTCCTGCAGAACACTGCCGTGGAGTTGCGCTACGTGGGGAACCACGGCATCAAGCTGACCCGCGCCATCGACCTGAATCAGGTCCTGCTGCCGCCGGAATTCGTGGCGGACTTCAGGCGCGCTCAGAGGAATCTGGCCGCCTATGGAAGTCCCTACGCCGGCGAACCGTTGCAGATCTTTCCCCAACTCGGCTTTGCCGGATTCCTTCAGTCCGGCGGCGTCCAGAACTGGATTCGGAACGGTGAGATCGGGCAGTACATCGGCGGGTTCCTGGCGCCGAACCGGGTGTTCTTCTTCAACGGCGAAGGGGGAGAGAGGTTCGGAGCAACCCTGCCCATCAGCTTCTTCCTGCGCAATCCCAACGCCTTCGTCGCCGACGTGGTCGGTAACAATGCGTTCTCCAAGTACAATGGGCTCCAGTTCGAGATCCGGCGGCAATTCCGCGGCGGATTCTCGGGCCAGTTCAACTACACCTGGGGCAAGGTGCTGACGAATTTCGCCGGCTCCCAGTCCAATTTCCGCGGTTACTTCGACAACGCCCAGCAGCACCTGGAGATCATGCGCCCCGACTTCGACATCACCCACACCTACAACGCCAACTGGGTCTGGGAGATTCCCTTCGGCAAAGGGCGCAGGTGGATGAGCGGCGGCGGATTCATGGACTATATTGCCGGCGGATGGGACCTCAGCGGATTCTTGAGGATCCGTTCCGGCGAGGTCGTCAACCTCATCTCCGGAAGAGGAACCATCAACCGCGGCGGCTCCCGAGCGTTGACCAATACGGTTCATCTCCTGGGAATGGATAACCGCGAGCTCCAGAACAAGACCGGGTCCTTCCGCGACTCGCAGGGCCGCGTGATCCTGTTCGACCACCGCCTGATTGCAGACGGCGGAGGAATGGAATCGAGGTACTTTGCGAATCCCGCGATGCTCGAAGCGGGGTCGCTGGGACTGTCCCCCGTCAGTGGGCCCTGGTACGCGTCATTGGATCTCGGGGTGCGCAAGAGCTTCCCGATCCCGGTGACGGAGGAATCGCGGCTCCAACTCCGGTTGGACTTCTTCAACAGTCTCAATCGCACCAATTTCGCCGTCACCAACAAGGGCATCGGCATCACCGGCCTCGGCGTCACCAACATGCACAATCCCAACAGCCCGCTGTTCGGCCAGATCAGCTCCGCCTTCTCTCCCCGGACGATCCAGGTGGGGATGAAGATCAGTTTCTAGTGTGAAGATTCAATCGAGGTGGTTGTATTCCGCTGGAGGGTATCGATAGCATAAGGCAAGTTTCGTTGATCGATCCAATCTGATCCCAGGGAGGAAATCGTTTCATGAGTCAATCGTCCATTCACCGGCGCTCCTTCCTGTCCCGTTCGGCGGGGGCAGGGTTGGCGTTGGCGGGGTTTCCCGGAATCCTCAGCGCCCGCAACGTCAACAACAACATCAACGTGGGGATCGTCGGTCCGGGCGGGCGCGGCACTGGTCTCCTGAAGCAGTTCCTCAAGAGCGGAGACCAATACGGAGCCCGCATGACGGCGGTCTGCGATCTCTGGAACTACCGCCGCGACCGGGCCGCTTCGCTGGTGGAGGAGAAGGAGGGCCGGGCGCCCAAGATCTACCGTCACCACGAGGAGATCCTGGCGGACAAGGAGATCGATGCCCTCATCATCGCCACTCCCGACCACGCGCACGCCCAGATTCTCAAGCTGGCCGCCGACGCCGGGATGGACGCCTACTGCGAGAAACCCATGTCCAACGTGCTCTCCGAGGCAAACGAGGCCCTGGACGCAGTGCGCAAGGCGGGCGTCATTGTCCAGATCGGAACCCAGAGGCGCGCCAATTCCCGGTACCGGAAGGCCACCCGGATGATTGCCGACGGACTGATCGGCGACGTGGTCAAGGTGGATCTCCACTGGAGCTTCTACAGCCCCTACCGCTGGGCCCGGAAGAAAAAGGACCTCCTGATGGCCCGGGAGAGCGACCTGGACTGGAACACCTGGCTCATGGGACGGCCGCAGCGGCCCTTCGATCCCCGCATCTTTCGCAGCTTCCGACTGTTCAAGGACTTTTCCAGCGGAATCATCGACCAGTGGATGAGCCACGGGATCGATCTGGCCCACATGTTGACCGGAGTCTCCTATCCGGTGAGCGCCGTGTCCCACGGCGGGATCTACAAATGGAAGGACTACCGGGAGAATCCCGACACCCAGGAGGTCACCCTGGAGTACCGGAAGGGGGACGGCAAGTTCCTCGCCGTCTACTCCACCAACTGGATCAACGGTTACGGCAACGGCACCCGGGTCCACGGCACCCTGGGGAGCTTCGAGGGGGAGTCCTTCTCCAACCCCGACTCCGATTGGCTGTTTTCCGGCCAGGGTGTGAACGCCGACGGCAAGATCCAGGATCGCATCGTGGTTCCCAGAGAGTCCGTGGACATGGACGAAATGGGAATGGCTCACATGAACAACTGGCTGGACGCCGTCCGCAGCCGCGACTCCAAGAGGCTGTATTGTCCCGTCGAGGCCGGTTACGGTCACTCCATCGCGTGCATCATGGCGACCGACGCCTACTGGAGCGGAAAGCGCATGGTGTTCGATCCGAAAACACGGATCATTCATGCCGGCTGACAAAGCGCCAGGGCCCCGCGGTCCGGGCAGGAACTTCGATCCTGTTTCAAATGCGGCCCAGGCCGTTCGCAGGTGCCGGTTTCAAACCCGGACGCAATATGAAATTATTGTGGCGCTGGCGTGATTTTCTCATGACTGGGCTGAGCGCATCGAACCATCCCCATCTCATGGGATTGCGTCGGAGGCATCGTACATAATGTTGACCAACTTGCACACGCACCCGGACTGAACAGTACTAACTATTTGGAGGCACATCATGGCGTCATCGTTTCCGCGAAAGCAGTGGTTTCCTGAATGGCTGTGCTTGCGCGCAGCCGGCGTACTTGCAATACCGATTCTGGCAACGGTAATGGCTACGGGTTCTGTTGCCGGCCAATGTCTTGAGGTCCGGGTCCTGGATCAGTCAGCCGCGGCAATAGCGGGCGCGTCGGTCCTGATTGGAGATCAGGAACAGACCACCGACGAATCCGGTACGGTGGAATTCTGCGATCTGGGCCCGGCTCCCCATGCGGTCGTGATAGTCGCACCCAACTTCCAGGTGCTGGAAGACCTGGTGGACAAGTCCGAGGGCAGAGTCTCTTTCACACTGGAGGTTTTGCTGGAGACCGAACTGATCGTGGTCGGGACTCGTGCCGAAGCGCGGTCCAGCACCGAGTCGATGGTTCCCGTCGACGTGATCGGCGGCACGGATTTCACCAATCAGGGGGCGACTGACGTCACCGACCTGATGCGCACGCTGACACCCTCCTTCAACGTCAACACCCAGCCCATCAGCGACGCGGCCACCATCGTGCGGCCGGCCAACCTGCGCAACATGGCCCCGGACCACACGCTGATCCTCGTCAACGGCAAGCGCCGCCACCGCGCGGCCGTCATCGCCTGGCTGGGCAATGGTATCGCCGACGGAGCGCAGGGGCCGGATCTGTCCACCATACCCGCCATCGCTCTGCGGCAGGTCGAGGTGCTGCGCGACGGCGCGGCCGCGCAATACGGTTCCGACGCCATTGCCGGCGTCATCAACTTCGAGTTGAAGAACGCCCGCTCCGGGGGCAGCATGGAATTCCGCACCGGCCAGTACTTCGACGAGAACGACGGGGACGCGGGCTCGTGCGGTGCCATCGGCCGCTCGTGCAACGGCATCGGCGGTCGCGGCAGGAACTTCGCTTTCGCCGGTAACGTGGGTCTGCCGCTCGGCCCCGAAGGGTTCCTGAACGTCAGTGTCGAGTACGGCGGCACGAACCCCACCAATCGGGCCATCAATGACAGCGGTACGGCGGCGGTGATCAACGGCGGCAACACCAACGTGCGCACCACGTCGCGTGTCTGGGGCGTGCCGCTGGTCGAGGACGACCTGAAGCTGTTCGCCAACTTCGGCACCGGCGGGGACCAGGTGGAGTTCTACGGCCATACGAACTACGCCAGTAAACTGGTGACCGGCGGGTTCTACTACCGGAATCCCAACAACCGCAGCAACGTTTATTCGATCGACGGCGGCGAGACGTTGTTGGTCGGCGACGTGCAGGAGGCGAAGGGCCTGGGCGTGGGCGTGTCCAATTGCCCGACGGTCAGAGTCGTCGACGGCACGCCGGATCCGGCCGCCTTCGCGGCGGTCCGCAACGATCCGAACTGCTTCACATTCCACCAGCCGTTCCTTGGCGCACCGAACGGCCTGCCGGGCGGCTTCACGCCCCAGTTCGGCGGCGACGTCTACGATTACTCATTTGTCTCCGGCTTGCGCGGGACCCTGGCGAACGGACTGCACTGGGACGTCAGCGGTTCCACCGGCCGGAACCACGTGCAGACCTTCATCTTTGACACGGTCAACGCCTCTCTCGGCCCCGACAGCCCGACCCGGTTCGAGCCGAACCTGCTGCAGCAGACTCAAAACAGCTTCAACACGGACCTGTCGTACGCCGCGAGCGACATGGTCAACGTCGCCGGGGGCTTCGAGTGGCGGAACGAGCAGTACCACCTCGGCGAAGGTGATCCGGCGTCCTGGGCGATCGGCCCTTACGGGTCTCAGGGCTTCAGCTCCGCCTCCAACGGCTACAACGGCACGCGGCCCGAGAACGCCGGCACCTGGGACCGCGCCAATTACGCGTTTTACGGCGATGTCGAACTGCACGGCGGCGCCAACGACTGGAACGTCGGTGGCGCGGTACGCGTCGAGGACTTCTACGACAGCTTCGGCACGACCATAAACGGCAAGCTGTCGGCGCGCTACGGCTTCACCGACATCTTCGCGTTGCGTGCCGCGGTCAGCAGCGGCTTCCGCGCCCCGACGCCGGGTCAGCAGAACGTGCTGAACGTAACGACCGAGTTCGACTACGCGCTGAACGACCTGATCAACAACGGCACCATCCCGTCCACGTCGCCGGTCGCGGCGCTTCGGGGCGGGGTGGCACTGCAGCCGGAACAGTCGATCAACTACTCGCTCGGGGCGGTTGTCGACACCGGTGGGCCGTTCACCTTCACCGCCGACTTTTTCCGCGTCGACGTGTCGGACCGGCTCACCATCACGAGGAACTACAACCTTTCGGAAAACGAGGTCGAGACGCTGCTGGCCGACGGGATTACCGAAGCCGGCAACCTTGCCGCGTTCCGCTTCTTCGTGAACGACTTCTCGACCCTCACGCAGGGGGTCGATCTCGTCGCGTCCTGGACGCCGCTGGCCATCGGCGGGCGGACCACGTTCACCGGCGTCTTCAACTTCACCGACACGGACGTGACCGAGTTCAGCGCGGAGCACTTCGACACGGACCGGGTCACGTCGCTGACCCTGGGGCTGCCGAGGATTCGCTGGAACTTCGGGGCCACCCACACCACAAGCCACTGGACCCTGATGGCCCGGATGCACTACTACGGTTCGTACTGGGATCGGGAGGACGCGCGCTCGGCGATGGGCGTGGCAAATTCGCACCTGTATCCGCTGTACGCCGGCAAACCGCTGGTCGACGTCGAGCTCGGCATCCCGATCAAAAACGTCACGCTGTCGGTCGGAGCGCAGAACGTCTTCAATACCTACCCGGACGAGAATCCGGGCGCCCTGGCCGGAGTGGGCAACCGCTACGGCCAGTTCGGGCCGTTCGGCTTCAACGGCGGCTACTACTATGTCCGGGTCGGCTACACCTGGGGCAACAACTTCTAGGGAGCGGCGACATGGAGCGGCGACATTCCTGTCGCCGAGGGAGCGGAGCGACCCATTCCCGGCGATATGGAGCGGCGATTGACCAGTCGCCGGGAATGGCGTGCTTCAGGCTCCGCGAGGGATTTCCAGGGGGGACGTCAGTCCCCCCTTTCCATTTCCCGAATAAAGAGGGCACCCAAAAGGGGTGCCCCTACATCCGGTAATCGATAAACACCTCCACCCCCTGAACCCGCACCGGTTGGAGCGGTCCCCGCCCGCCCCGTCGCCGCAGCCGAATCGTCAGCTCATTGAGGCCCTGCCGGACAGGCGCATTCTCGAAGCGCAACCGACCGTTTCCCATCTCTCCCCGCAACCTCCGCCCATTCAGCACCAGTCGCAGGTCGTCGTCCCACCGGCTGTTTGCGCTCAAACTCACCACCAGACGCAGCGATTCCAGGACCCCATCCTGACTCGCTGCTTCCACGTCGTCGCCCACAAATAGGCGGAGAATCCTCTCCCGGTCCTCGTCAAGATCGACAGGAAGCTGCATCTCTCCCCCCTCCTCCGGCGTCCGGCCCGCCATGTCCCTGGTGATGAAGTAATGCTTGTCCTTCCGCGAGATGAGCTCCGGATCGCCGATCTCCGTCAGCATCTGCCGCTCTTCAGGACTCAGGAGCGGCTGCCGGGAGGTATCGATCAAGGAATTGACGGCACTGTGCCCCTGGATGCCGCTGGCGTGGCAGTCGAAGTTGAACAGGTGCAGCCCGCTCACGCCCTGCCCCCAAAAACTCTGGGCCGCCGCGCGCATCATCTCCGGACTGGCCCGTCCCGTCTTGGAGCCGGTGTAGTCTCTGACGTAGAGGTCCGAGATCCCGCCCAACACCTGAACCTGCGTCCCTCGGGCCGCCTCCACGAAGCTGGCCAGATCCGGGTTCATATCCAGGTAACCTCGAGTGGCAGGAGCGATCACGTCCACCAGTCCCTCCCGAATCCAGGTCACGACGTCGAAACCGATCTCCCGGTTCAGGCCCACGGTCGGCAGAACCCGGACCATGAGGGTGATCCGGCGCCCCTTCCGGCGCCCGATCTCTTCCAGCCGGTCGCGAATCCGCCGCACGAAGCCGGTCATGATGGGCATGCCCGCTTCCTCCTGCCCCTTCCTGAAGACCATGGGGTGGCTCAGAAAGTCGAGTTCGATTCCGTCCACGTCGTAGTCGCGGCAGATCTCCTCCACCAGTCCGAATTTCAGGTCCCTGACCTCCTGCCGGGCGTAGTCGAAGGCGTAGCTGAAATCCCGTCCGTAAAGGCTCACGTAACGGTCCGGGACGTCCTTGCCGATGGCCACGTGTGGCCGCTCCCGCTCCCACCGCCCCCGCTTCGAGGGCCAGCGGTCGACCCAGTCCTTGTGGATGTCATTCATCCTGAGGCTGGCCCAGAATTTCATACCCAGCTCGTGGGTCCGGGCCGCCCAGATCTCCAGGGGGTCTGTCCCCTGTTCCAGGAGGCCCAGGACGTTTTGGGCCAAACGCCCGAAGTTGGGATTCTCGAACTCGGTCATTCCGCGGCCGTACACTTCGCCGACCTGAGTGTCATAGAGCACGTATGTCCCATACGATGCGCACTGGATGAAGACGTCCACCTGGGTCCCTTCCAGTTCGTTGACGACGCGGCAGACCTGATCGGGCGTGATGGGAGGGCCGTTCGCGTACAGGGCTCCGCTTCCCCCGTCGCTGTTGAGGTAGAGGCGAGCCATCTTCGGGGACGGCACCTCCGATTCCTCTGAATCGATCGAGTTCCGCTCGGGCCCGGCGCCTCCGCAGCTTCCGAGAAGGAGCAGAGCCACCAGCCCGCAGGCCGCCATCTTCCGGTTCACGAGTCTCATCTCCACCTCTCCTGGACCGCCGGATCCTTCACCTCTTCAATCCCGGTAATCGATGAACATTTCGACGCCTTGGACCCGGATGGGTGCCTGACGAGAGGCCGGCCGGTTCCGGAGGTTCAGCGACAGCAGGTTCTTTCCCCGCTTCGGGGTCACGCCCTCGAAACGGAGGGCGCCCCCCTCGAACCTCCCCCGTAGCCTGTGGCCGTTCAACTGCACCCTCAGATCGTCGTCCCAGCGATCGTATCCCTGCAGCGAAACCAGCAGGGAGGTGGATTCCAGAGTTCCCTCCTCACGGGCCGCCGCCACGTCGTCCCCCACCAGGAACCGGAGTTCCCGGGTGTCGCCCCGGACCATCTCCGTGGGAAGCTGCATCTCACCTCCCGCCTCCGGGGTCAGCCCCCCCATTTCGCGAGTCACGAAATAGTGCTTGTCCTTGCGGGCGATCACGGACGGATCTCCGATCTCCTTGAGAGCCTGAAGCTCGCCGGGACTGAAGAGCACTCCCGGCTTGCCCTTGCCGGTGGCGTGGCAGTCGTAGTTGAAGAGGTGCAGGCTCGTCACGCCGGACTGCCAGGCGGCCGACGCTGCCGCCCGCAGCATTTCGATGGTGGCCCGGCCGGTCTTCTGTCCGGTGTAATCTCGCACGTAGAGGTCGGACAGGCCCCCGGAGATCTCGACACCGGTCCCCCCGGCCAACTCCACGAAAGGAGTCAGGTCCGCCGAGATGTCCAGGTAGCCTCGGGTCGCCGGCGCGATCAGGTCCACCCACCCCTCCCGGATCCAGGTGGGGAGGTCCAGCCCGATCTTCCGGTTGAGTTCCAAAGAAGGGAGGACCCGCGCCATGAGCGTCAGCTTGCGCCCCTTGGCCCGGCCGATCTCGTCCAGCCGCGCGCGGACCTGGCGCACGAAATCGTTCATCAAGGGCAGGCCATGGGCTTCCTGTCCCTTTTTGAAGTAGTAGGGGTGGCTCAGAAAATCCATTTCGAAGCCGTCCACGTCGTAGTCGGCGCACACTTCCGCGATGATGGCCAGCTTTCGGGTCCGAACTTCTTCCAAGGCGTAGTCCATGGCCCAGGAGTAGCCGTGAGAGGGTTGGGGCGAGCGGTTCGCCTGGTGCAGATAACGGTCGGGGACGGCGGATCCGAGCCGCACATGAGAATTGTCCCGTTCCCACCGGCTCCGGAAGGAGGGCCAACGCTCCGACCAGTCCTTGTGAATGTCGTTCATCCTCAGGCTGGGCCAGAATTGCATTCCCGCCTCACGGCTCCGCCGGCTCCAGATCTCCAGGGGGTCCCGGCCCGCGTCCAGCAAGGAGCCGACGTTCCGGGCCCAGCGCCGGATTCCGGGATACTCCTCGAAGTCCCGCTCGTGTTCCTCGCTGATGGGCTTGGCATAAACTTCGGCGACCCGGGTGGGATAGAGCATCTGCTCGTCGCTCCACTGGACGCATTGGATGAAGACGTCCACTTGGGTTCCTTCGGCCTCGTTCACCACCCGGCAGAGCTGGCCCGGAGTGATGGGCGGCTCGAAGGCCATCAACGCGCTGTCGCCGCCGTCGCTGTTCAAGAGGAGCCGCAACTGGCCTTGGCGCCGGGTTTCGCCGCGGGTCTCGGAAGAGGCCGGCTTTTGGACGGCGCAACTCGACGTCACGAGAATCACGACAAGGGTCGGCATCAGGCGGAAAAACTTGTCCATCGAAACCCTCCCGGCAGGTGTCCGTCGGGGGTGAGTATAGGAACGTCACAGCCCGAAGTGTAGTCTCTGTGAGACATACTCCAGGGCCGTGGGCTCCAGTCGGAAACTCGTTGCCTGCATCTGGTGCTGGCCGCGGCGTTGAGTTGCGGGTCTCTTCTCGGGGGCGGAGAGTCTCCGCTGCATGCGGGGAGCACGAAACAGCTCTTCCTGGGTCCCTGGACGGAGGACGCCGGGCCGAGCCTGGGAGACCAAGATGAAACACCTTTTGGAACGAATCTTCGTCCTTGCCGCGACTCTCCTTTGCGCGTGTACCGGCGGACTCCAGACCCCGATGCCCGAAGCGGGTCCGAGACCCGGCCTGGAGGAGGACGGGGCCCAGTTGGGCCGCATGCGATCCGCCTTCATTCGCGCCATGAACGAAGGAGGAGTGGAGGAATGGATCCGGTCCCACCTGGACGCGGGCGTGGCCGTCATGCCCCCGCAGCAACCGACGATCTCGTCGCGGCAGGAGGTGGCCGTCTGGGCCCGAAGGTTCCTGCAGGAGCACCGGATCCACGATTTCGCCTTCACCGGGTCCAAGACCGTAGCCGGCGACTGGGCCTTCGAAAACGGGGTCTACCTGCTGGAGTCGAGTCCGTCCGCCGGAGGCGAGAAACAAAGCCGGCGGGGCAAGGTGATCTTCATTTGGAAGCGGGGACCCGATGGATGGAAAGGGGCGCTCATTTCCTTCAACTTCGATGGCTATTGGCCCTGAGGTTCCACCTGCAGGGGCAAAGCTGGGCGGCAATAGACGCTGCCGGCGGCAACCTGTCGCAATAGTGATCCAGCTTCGGAATCGTTGCTGCCCGCCGGCTGGTTTGAGACTCCGGTCACCGATGAAGATTGCCAGACTATCGTTTCCAATTACTCAATAGAAAGAGTAATATTACTCATTGTGTTGAGTAATTTGGGATATACGCGCCCTCATGCTGCAGAATTACACTCTCGTCTACGCGAACCGCGCCGTTTCCTCCAGATCGTCACCGGGGCTCGCCAAGTCGGCAAGACCACCCTGGTCACACAAGTCGCCGAACAGTGCGGTTTGCCCCATCACTATGCCAGCGCCGATGAGCCGACTTTGCGCGGCCCGGATTGGATCGCCGGACAGTGGGATGTTGCGCGGCTCCTGGCTGGCGGTGCGAAAGCCGGGGGTGGTCTTTTTGTACTGGACGAAGCGCAGAAGGTGCCCAACTGGGCCGAGGCCGTAAAGCGCCTGTGGGATGAAGATACGCGGCGCGGGCGCCGGCTCAAGGTGGTGTTGACCGGTTCGGCACCGCTCCTGATCGGCCGGGGCCTCACCGAAAGTCTGGCCGGACGATTCGAAATACTGCATCTGCCGCACTGGGAATTCCCCGAGATGCAGACCGCCTTCGGTTGGTCCTTGGAGGAATTCCTGTTCTACGGCGCCTATCCCGGCGCAGCTCCGCTGATCAAACAGCCGGAACGGTGGTCACGTTACATCCGCGACTCGCTCATCGAAACCACCATCTCCCGGGACGTCCTGCTGCTCTCCCGGGTGGATAAACCCGCCCTGTTGAGACGGTTGTTCGAATTGGGCTGTACGTATTCGGGTCAGATCCTTTCCTACACCAAGATGCTGGGGCAGCTCCAGGATGCCGGGAACACCACGACCCTCGCTCACTACCTCGATCTGTTGGCGGGTGCCGGCATGCTGACCGGTCTGCAGAAGTACGCCGGTGCTGCTGTTCGCCGAAGAAGCTCCAGCCCGAAGTTGCAGGTCCTCAACACGGCCCTGATGACGTCCGGTTGCGGCCTCACTCTGCAGCAGGCCCGCGCAGACACCGAGTTCTGGGGAAGACTGGTTGAGTCAGCCGTTGGGGCTCATCTGGCGAATGCGGCAGCTGCCGGCTCCTGCCAGGTCTTCTACTGGCGAGACCGAAACCGCGAGGTCGATTTCGTCGCAAGTGCCGGCCGGACGCTAACGGCGATTGAAGTCAAAAGCACCAGCGGTCGCCAGTCACTGCCGGGAATGGCAGCCTTCACCAAAGTATTTCACCCGACCCGTTGCTTGTTGATCGGGTGGGATGGCATCAGTGTAGAGGAATTCCTGTCGAAACCGATAGAAAGCTGGGTGGGTCCGTGATGAGATTCAAGTCTTCGTTTGCAGTCTTGTTTTTCTCGCCGAAATGCACCCGATCCAAATGAGGTCAGGCGTATGGCCGGGTACATAGGAACCGGAGTGTAAGGAAGCGGTCGAAACCAGCCCAGATTGCCGCTGCAGGGATCCTCGACTGACTCCTAGAAACTGCTTCCCCACGAATAGTTGAGGCGGGCGTAGTAATAGCCGCCGCTCAGGCCCCAGGGGGTGAACTGGCTGTAGGGGAGCCCGAAGATGTCGGCGAAGAGGTCCATCCGTTGGGAGAATGTGTTGAACACGTTCTGGCCGCCAAATGCCAAGGTCACGCCTTCTCCGAACCGGATGCTCGCCTCCAGGTCGACGATGTAGCGGCCCTCCAGAAGTGGCGAGTCGGCGCCTCGGACGAACCTGGCGTCGAAATGGTCGACCCATGACCCGAAGTAGTTCAGGCGGCCCAGCAGGCCGACCCGGCCCACCCTCTGGTTGACGGCGGCGTTCCAGCGGATCCGGGGCACGCCGCGCTGCAGGCCCAGGACGTCGCCGGGGGTGAGGAGCTCCGATTCTTCCGTCAGTTCCGTGTGGGTGTAGTTCATGGCGAAACTGAGCACCGTGCCGCCGCCCAACCCGGGCGGAGTATAGGTCGAGACCAGGTCGATTCCCTGGTTCCGGCTCGAGAAATCGTTGATGAAGAACCGGAAGAAGGCCAGCGTGCCGGCCGAGGCGATTCCCTCCGAGATCAGCAGCGCCCGTTCGTCGTCCGTGAGGGTGAACGTTTGCGAAAGAGCGAGGCGGTTGGAAAGGTCGACGCGGAAGTAGTCAGCCGTCAGCGTGAATGGTCCGTTGTCGATCACCAGCCCGGCCGTGGTGTTGACCGACGTCTCCGGCTCCAGCGGTTTGCCCCCCTTCAGCTCCGCCGCCAGAAAAGTCGAGGGCACGTTGGCGCTGTCGACCAGTTGCAGAGTGTCCGGGTCGATGGTGGTCTGCACGTTGAGCGTATTTTGCTGGCCGGGCGTCGGAGCGCGGAACCCGGTGCTGACGCCGCCCCGCACCGAAACCGCGTCGCTCAACCCGAAGCGGGCGGACAGCTTCCCGTTGGTCGTGGAGCCGAAGAGGTCGAAGTGCTCGAACCGGAGGGCGCCGCCCACCGTCCACCGGTCCCCCGGGTCCCGCAGTTCCAGGTCGCCGTAGAGCGCCACGTTGCTGCGATTCCAGGCGCCGGCCGTATAGTCGGGGAAGCCCGGAAATCCGTTGGAACCGGAGACGAATCCCTGGGCCGCGTACGGTCCCACCTCCCAGGACGGCCGGCCGCCGGCGCCGATCTCGAAACGCTCGTTTCGCCACTCGCTGCCGGCGGCGATGTTGATCATGTCGGTCGCGGCGTAGGAGACGTCGAAATTGAGGTTCACGTCCTCCTGACGGTAGAGGCCCGGATCGAATTCCGTGGGAGTTTCGGGTCCGAGCGAGGCGTTGACGGTGTTCTTGAAGAAGAAATCCGACTCGTGGGCGCCGTAGCTGGCGCTGGCGTCCCAGTTCAGCCCGTTGGCAAGGACTCCACGGACGCCTCCCACCACCGACATGTCGGTGACCACGCCGCCGAACTGGGGTGTAAAGCCGCCTGGGAACAACTCCCGGAAGGAGAAGCAGTTCGGGTCTGCGGACACCCGCGCCAGGGCTTCCTGATCGGGTACGTTGCCGGTGATTCGCACGACGGGACAGTTTGCCGATCCGTCCACGACGCCGTCGCGCGCGTCCAGCAGGTCGGCGATCATCAGGGTCTCGCCGCCGTCGAGGCTGTAGATGTTGGCCCGGTTGTTGGGATTCCGGAAATAGAAACCCTCCGTCACCTTCTTCTCCGCGAAATTGGTGTGGCCGTAGATCTGTGTGCCATTGGAGAACAGGTGGCCGAAGTTGCCGAAGAACTTCAGGTCGTCCTCGATGGTCGGGTTGCCCCAGATCTGGGCCGGATCGGCCACCTGGGTGTTGCCGGCCGCGATGAGGGCCGCCGCGTCGGCGCGTTGCACGCTTCGGTTCGTCGGGTCGGAGTTGCCGTACTCCAGGCTGAGGTTGGCGAAGCCGGTTTCGCCCAGCGGCAGTCCCACGTTGCCGGCGAAGGTGTAGGAATCACCGTCCCCCGCGTGGTAGGTGCCGGTGTTGAACTCGACGCTGCCTCCTTCCCGGGCGTCCTTGAGCAGGAAGTTGATGACGCCGGCGATGGCGTCCGAGCCGTATTGGGCCGACGCGCCGTCCCGCAGCACCTCCACCTGGCGCAGCGCGATGGCGGGAATCGTCGAAATGTCCGGACCCTGCGCGCCGTCCGTGACGCCGGAGAACCAGGCGATGACCGACGAGCGGTGGCGGCGCTTGCCGTTCACCAGCACCAGCGTGTGATCGTGCGCCAGGTTTCGCAGGCTGGCCGGCCGCACCAGGGTGGCGGCGTCACTGATGGGATGGGTGGCGACGTTGAAGGAGGGAACCAGTGTGCGCAACTGGTAGTCGAGGGTGGTTGAGCCTTGGCTGATGACATCCTCCAGGGGGATGGCGTCGATGGGGACTGGAGATTCGGTCACCGACCGCGGCTGGGCTCGGCTCCCGACCACCACCAGCTCCGTCTCCAGGAGGGCCTGGAGGGTGATGGCGACCATGCCCTCCGAATGGTCCACGGAGCGTTCGTCGACCTGAAAGTTCTCCGCCGAAACGATGACCCAGTGTGGCCCGGAGCCGAGACCGCAGAATGTGGCGACGCCGGAGTTGCCGGTCCTCTCCTCCCGTTCCCCGATGGTGACCGTGGCGCCTTGTATGGAGGCGGAGGAAGGGTCCAGGACCCGAACCTCGAGGCATCGTTCTTCCTGTCCACCTGTCTGTTGCCCGAACGCGGGTAACATCAAGGCGAGCATGAGCAGAGTCGATAAACCGGTTGTGGGGCCGGTCAGTCTTCCTTTCATTTTCGCTTTTCCTCGCTTTCCGTAAAACGCAATACGGCCCGAACCTATGAGGCCGCAGTGTGAGCACCTGACTGAATGGGTGGAAAATACCGGACGGAAAAAAACGGGTGAGGTTGGTAGCGGGGGGGGGATTCGAACCCCCGACCTTTGGGTTATGAGCCCAACGAGCTACCAGGCTGCTCCACCCCGCAACAGAGACGGGAAATCGTAGTCGAAGGCGGGAGAGCTTGTCAAGTTCTCCGGTCGCCTGGGTCATGGGCCGATCGCTGCGGCTACTGCTCTCCGCCACCCTCCGCGGGAGCCTCTTCTTCGGCATCCTTGGCGCAGCGGAAACCGGTCCCGTACTGAGCCTTGGCCGGGTATCCGCTACGGGTCAACAGATTCATGCTGCTTCCCTTGAAGGCGAAGGACGAACCTCTCAAGGAGTAGAGCCTGAACCGGGACGTGAATGCAGGATTGTTGCGGACCTTTCTCGTGCTCTGCGGATAAGGCCGGAGCCGATCGCTGGTCCACTCCTGGACATTGCCCATCATGTCGTAGACGCCGTAACCGCTCTTGTCCGTCTCGAAGCTGCCGACTTCGACCAAGCCGTTGAAATTCATGTCGTTGGTGTTGGACTTGCTCGGATCGTAGACGTCTCCCCACGGAAACCGGAGGTTCTCCGGCCCCCTGGCGGCCCGCTCCCACTCCGCCTCGGTGGGGAGGCGTTTTCCGGCCCACTCGCAGTAGGCCTTGGCGTCGTCCAGAGTCAGATTGGCGACGGGAACGTCCTCCTTGCCGATGGAGTACATGGGACGCCAGTTGCTTTCCACCTTGGTGCGGCTCTCGGTCAGGAACTTGATCCACTGGCCGTTGGTCACCTCGTAGACATCGATGTAGTAGGGGTTGTCAAAAGTCACCTTGTGAGCCGGCGTCTCCAGACCTGCAGCGTTATTCGGGACGCTGTCGGTCCCCATCATGAACTCCCCGGCGGGGATCAGGACCATGTCTCCCGGTTTGGGCGGGGGCGGGGGTAGATCGACCGGAGCCTCAGGCTCCGGTGGCGGCGGTTCCGAGCAACTGAACCAAGCCAGCGATCCGATCACGAGAACAACGAAGAACGGGATTCTGGGTATCATGGTGTCCCATTTATAACACCCGACTCGGCGATAAGATAGTTGCGCGGCCCCGAATCGTCAGTGCCGCCGGCTATGTTCCATGCGTCTTCCGAACCCATGACAAAGCCTCGTCCCGCGCGGTCAGGATCCCCTCCAGTTGGAGGTCTTCGGCTTGCTTCAGGATCTCCGAGAACAGGGGCCCCGGCTCCAACCCCAGCGCGATCAGGTCGTGCCCGTTGATGAGCGGCGGGGGAGCCAGCGCCTCCCGATCCAGTTCGCTCAGTTTCTCCCGGCAGAAGTCATAGTTGGAAAGATCGCCGTGGCTGGCCAGGCAGTCCAGGCGATGCAACTCCAGGTGTTCTTCGAAACCTTCCGTGCGAAGAAAGCGGCGAAGCGTGCTCTCCCGCATCTGCCGGACGTGCATGAAGCGGAGGTGATCCTTGACCAGACGCACCACGTGCTGAATCTGAACGCCCGGGAGCTTGAGCCGGCGGCAGATTTCCTCGGCCATCCGGGCCCCCAATTCGGCGTGGCCGTCGAACCGGATCCGGTCCCCAAAGGCGAAGGTGCCGGGCTTGCCCACGTCGTGAAACAGCACTGCCAGAGCCAGGGTCGGACTCAGGTTCCGAACCAGGGAGAACATGAGCCGTGTGTGCTGAAAGACGTCCCCTTCCGGATGGAATGCCGGCGGCTGCATCACGCCGTGCATGTCGAAGACCTCCGGCAGCACCTCCTCCAGCACGCCCGAGTCGGATAGCAGCGACAGGCCCCGCGCCGGTGCGGGACCGCAGAGAATCTTCAGGAGTTCGTCCCGGATCCTCTCCCGGCTGATCTGCGAGAGCCGATGAGCGTAGCGGGTCACGCCGTCGTAGGTGGGGCCGTCGATCCGGAAGCCGAGCTGGCAGGCGAACCGGATCGCCCTGAGCACCCGGAGCTTGTCCTCTTCGAACGTCAGCAGGGGGTCCCGGACGGTCCGGATCAGGCCCCGGTCCAGGTCCTTCCGTCCATTGGTGTAGTCGATGACTTTCCCGGTGACCGGGTCCAGGAAGAGGGCATTGACGGTGAAGTCCCTGCGCAGGGCGTCCTGCCGGGCGTGGGTGAAGCGGACCTGGTCCGGACGCCTTCCGTCCGTGTACCCCGACTCGGCCCGGAAGGTGGCGATCTCGTAGTTGGTGCCGCCGACCACGGCCACGACGACGCCGAATTCGCGCCCCACTCCGATGGTCCGGGGAAAAAGTCTCTCGACAACGTCGGGAGGAGCCGCGGTCGCGATGTCGATCTCGTCGAAGCGGCGGTTCAGGAGAAGGTCCCGGACGGCGCCTCCCGCGAAATAGGTCCGATAGCCCTCCGCGGCCAGAATGTCGTGGATGTGGAGGGCGCCCTCCCGAAGACGCGCCTCGATTCGTTCCAGCACTCGCCGCCCCTTCGGTTCGATTTCAGGATGGAAGGATCGGGTTCCTCGTCAGGTTCGGATCGTGGCCCGGCCCGGACTTATTGTGACATCTTTGATGCCGTACGGCATGGTGAAAGGCTTGCGGGGATCGTCGGAGAGCTGGGTCGCCTCCATGAGGCGGTCCACGAGGGAGTCCAACAGCATGGCGGGAAAGGGCACCCCATCCAGATTCAATCCCACCAGCCGGTATTGGCCGCGCCCATCCTCCACCTCCAGGACTCCGTCCACTTCCACCTGGTGGCGCCCGCCGAGGAGCGCCGCCAGGAGACCCGCTTCGGGAGCTTTCCGGCTCGA
Organism: Acidobacteriota bacterium; assembly: GCA_028874215.1. NCBI lineage: Bacteria > Pseudomonadati > Acidobacteriota > Acidobacteriota bacterium. The sequence goes on along the minus strand of JAPPLF010000061.1, from coordinate 42,885 downwards.
AACGACCTTGCTGAGGTCGACGTCGGCCCGAACCAGCAGACGATCCTGGCGGAAGACCACCCTCACCGATTCGACCCCCTTGGGATTGTATTTCCGCAAGCGAAAGGCCAGAAACGCATTGAGGTCCTCTTCGCTGAGGACGTAGGTTTCGGGAGGGGACCCGGGAGACTCGGAACGCGTCTCCAACTGCTGGAAGAGCCGCTCCACCCGGGCGGCCGCCTCGTCCGCCTCCCCGAAGGCGCCTCCGGAGACGGTAGCCAGGAACGCGGCTGAGAGCAGGAACCCGGCGGCTCCGCGAAGAGTCCCAGCGAACCGCATCATGAGGGGCCGTTCCCGTGGCTGAGGACGGTCTTGGCCGCCGGCAATTCCGAGGGAATCGATTCGAAGATCTCCCGTTCGGCGCCGGCCAGTGCGGCCGCCACCAACTCTTCCACGTCCAGTGCGGCCTCGATCTCCTCGATGGCGGCCGCTCGCGCGCGAGTCTCGGGGTGCTTGGGAACGAAGAGGGAGCAACAGTCCACGTCGGGCAGTATGGAGACGGGAAAGGTCCCGATCCGCCTGGCCGTCTGAATGATCTCCTCCTTGTCGTCTCCCACCAGCGGACGGAGCACGGGCATGCTCACGGTACTGGAAATCACTGACAGGTTGGCCAGCGTCTGGGAAGCCACCTGGCCGATGCTGTCTCCGGTCACCAGGGCCAGCGCGCCCTCCTTGAGAGCCAGCCTTTCGGCGATCCGCAGCATGAATCGACGGTAGAAGACCACCCGGGTCTCCGGCGGAGTCAGGGCGACGATCTGCCGCTGAGTGTGGGCGAAGGGCACTCGGTAAAGGACGGACTCGAACTGGAATTCGTTCAACAACCTCACCAGGCGCCGGACCTTCTCCTGGGATTCCAGGTTGGTGAAGGGATAGCTGTGAAAATGGACGAAGATCACCGGGCAGCCCCGCTTCATGATCTTGTACGCCGCCACCGGTGAATCGATCCCGCCGGAGAGGAGCACGACGACCCGGCCCGAAGTGGTGACGGGAAGGCCGCGGGCGCCCGGCAACCGGGTGAAGTAGAGGAAGGCGTACCGTTCCACGATGTCGACGTGGCAGGTCAGATCGGGAGCGGTGAGGTTCACCCCTTTGCCCGAACGCTCCACCACATGGGAACCGAGCAGTCGGTTCAGTTCGGGTGACGTCAACGGAAAGCTCTTATGGGCGCGCCGGGCCTCGATCTTGAAGGTGTCGAACTCCCGGTCCCGGACCAGCGTCCAGAGGTTTCGCTCCAGGTCCTCCAGAGATTGCCCGGAGAGCCACGCGGAAGAACAGGACGCCACCCCAAAGACTTTCTGGAGGCGTTGTCCAATCCGCTCGTGAGGGGCATCCTCCGGCACTTCCACCAGAATCCGCCCGGAGATTCGCCGGACCGACTTGTACGGATACTCTGCCAGAGCCTTGCGGATGTTCTCGCAGAGTCGCCTCTCGAAGAAGGCGCGATTCCCCTTCTTGAGGCCGACCTCATGATAGTGGCAGAGGAAGAAGCGGCGCACGAAGGCAATTATAGACCGAACCGGAGCGGCGGTTTCCTAACCGCCAAATCCCGCACCGCACACGTAGCGACGTGGAACCGGACGACAAAACACCCGTGCCTTCAATCGCGTCCCTTCAATCGTCCATCCTGCCTCGAAAACCTGGCGCAGACGGCGAGTCCGATCGGCGTGCGGTAGAATCACCGCATGAATCGTCGCAACTGTCTTCTTGGTTTTCTGGGAATCGGCCTCTTTTCCGGCCGCGCTTCCGCTGCTGCCCATCACAAGCCGATCCAGCTTCACGTGGACCTGGAAGTGGACCCGGCCCGGGAAGGAGAGATGGTGGAGAACTTCCACAAGATCTTCCGGCCGGCCATCAGCGCCCAGCCCGGCTTCGTCGAGGTCCGCCTGATGAAGCTGCGGCAGGCCCTGGCGGGTCCGGCTCCCGGCAACTTCAAGTACCGGCTCCTCATCAGCTTCAAAACCGAGGAGCAGCGCCAGACCTGGGTGGCCACGGATGAACACCAGAGGGTCTGGCCCACCATCGAGAAGACCCTCACCGGGTCGAAGTACGGTGTCCTGCTCTACGACGTCGTCTGAAGCTTTCTTCGAGCCGTCAGGTGACGATGTTGCGCGGACGCCCCTCGAGGAAGGCGATGACGTTGTCCACGACCCCCTGATTGAGGAGGTCGTAGCCTTCGGGGGTCTGGTCCGCGCTGTGCGGGGTCAGGACCACCTGCTCGCACTCAAACAACGGGTCGTTTCCGGGGAGCGGCTCGGTGTCGTACACATCCAGACCGGCGCCGCCCAGATGCCCTGAGTCGAGGGATTCCACCAGCGCAGCCGTGTCGACGATGGCTCCCCGTGCCGTATTGACCAGCAGACTCCCCGGTTTCATCAGCGACAGCTCCCGGGGGCCGATCAGATGCCGGCTCTCCGGGGTCAGTTTGAGGTGAAGCGTCACCACGTCCGCCAGTTGCAACAGCTCGTCCAGCTCCAGGAAGCGCACCCCCAGCTTTCGCTCCCGCTCGTCGGTCGGATTGAACGTCCAGGCAACCACATCCATTCCCAGCGCCCGGCAGAGCTCGATCATCTTGGCTCCGATGGCGCCGGTCCCGATGACGCCGGCGGTCTTGCCCCGCAGGTAGACGTTGTTCATGCCGATCCATCGGCCCGCCCGCAGCTCGGCCGTCTGGTAGGAGACCCGCTTGGAGGCGGCCAGCATGAGAGCCAGTGCATGCTCGGCCACCACCGCGGCCGTCATCCCGGGAATGTTGGAGACGATGATGCCTTGCTCCCGTGCCGTCTCCAGATCAATGGAGTCGGTGCCGATCCCACACACGGTGATGAAACGCAGGCGGGGAAGTTGCTTCAACAGGTGCCCGGGCCATTTGACGGCGCCCCGGGAATTGATCATCGCCTGCGCGTCCCGGACGCGGGCCAGTTTCTCGGCGTCGCCGTCGGGACGAGTGGAGTAGAGGGCCACCTCTCCATAGGGGCGCAGCCGCTCCAAGTGAGGTGATCCGGCCAGTTGCACCGGGTGGTCACCGGGAACCACGATCAAGGGTTGCTTTGCCATTGCAGTAGTACCTTTCCTCTGGACGATGGTAGGATCGGGGCCAGATTTTCTTGCTGAACGCCGACCGGAACAGCGTTCACATTAGTACTTCGGGCCGGGGTGCGGCAAGACCCACCTGAACGAGACCCGTGAAATGATCAGGCGCCGAGATTTCCTCCGGAAGACTGCCGCAGCAGGGGTCCTGGCCATGAGCGGGAAGGTGGTTCCAGGCGCCGCCGCTTCCGGCAGAGGAGACCAGGGAACCGCCGTTCCCGTCCCCTTTTCGTACGAGATTCCCCACACCCGAAAGGCGATTCCCATCCAGGGCGCCAGGATCTACCCCATGTCCAGCCCCTTCTCCCGGACCGACACGCGGACCGGCCTGACCCCGGACGGCCGCGTCTTCGCGGCGGGCAGCGGCTATTTGTGGGAGTCCACGGACCGCGGCAGGACCTGGACCATGCGAAAGCTCCCGGTGGGCACCGGCGGCGGGTTCGGAATACTGGACGACGACGTTTTCATCCTGATCCACGACGCGCCGGACCACTCGGTGACCTATGTCCAGCGCTCCACGGACTACGGTGAGTCCTGGAGCGAGCCCTTTCCCCTGGACGTGAGCCCCTACACCTTCAGCGGCTCCGGGTGGAGCGACGTCTACCAGCATCCGGACGGAACCGCCATGATCACCGTGACCCTCCGCCACCGCGACGGGGTCGACGAATGGGACAACCCTCGAATTCGGGGTTTCCACGACCACATCTTCCGGTCCCGGGACGGGGGCCGGAGCTGGGGAGACCGGACCCTGATCCTACCCTATTCGGCCGAGAGCACCTTGATGGCGGTCAAGGACTCGAACCGGATGTTGGCCTACATCCGAGCCCAGAGACCGATGCTCCAGGAGGACCCACCCGACTTCCGGGAGAAGACCGGAGCCAGCCCCACCGAGCAGTGGGTACTGAAAAACGGGGTGATCGCCGAGTCTTCCGACGGCGGCCGAACCTGGGTCAACCCCAGGCTTTTCGACCTGCGGGGCAGCATCCCCGGCGAGTTCGTCCAGGTTCCCGACGGAAGGATCGCGGCCATCTGGTTGCAGCGCTACCCCTACGAGCTGGCCGGGATCCGGGCGCGCATCAGCTCCGACGGAGGACGGACCTGGGACCCGACGACCTATTCGCTCATGCACGGGCACGGCTACCCGGACAGCGTCGTCTACCCCGACGGCACCATCGTCACCGTCTGCGAAAATACGGACTTGAACCACCGGGGCCGGGTGGTGGGGAGCCGCACCATGGCAGCCCTCCACTGGCGCCTCGGAGGGGCGACATCCTAGCCGCCCATCGGGAGCGGCGGCTTTCTTGCCGCCGATCGGAGGGGCGACTTTCTTGTCGCCCACTGGGAACGGCGGCTTTCTTGCCGCCGGTCTCCGGAGGAACAACACGCGATACGAGTTGCGGGAGACTCGAAATTCGCCTTTCTCAGGGAGTCAACATGCACCGATTTCACATAATCCACTTTCTGTGGGCGCTCATGTTGAGCTTCGGCTGCAGTCCGTCGACGCGCCCCGCCGGCGAGACCCGGGACGCGCCGGCCCCTCCCGCCCCCTTCACCCCCAACGGAGAAATCCGGATCACCCGGGACCACCAGGAAATCGGAACCCTCCCCGCCGAATACATCCCCCTCGACTATCCCGATATGCCCTGGCGGGGCGACCCCGGCATCGGCATGACCGGGGACGGACGTATCTACGTCTCCCTCTATGCTCGGGTTTTCCTCTCCCGCGACGCTGGAAAGACTTGGGAGAGCCGCTCCATCGACGTCGATTCTCTGGACCCGCCCATGCGGGCCAAGAACTATGACTCCTTCGGAGTGTTGCGGGACGGCACCCTGCTCTGGGCCTACCGCGCCGACGATCCGCCCACCGACTTCCTGCTGCGCAGCACCGACGGCGGCGAGTCGTGGCACTCCTGGAGCCGTTTGGACAACCTGTCTCCTTTCATGCGGGCGGGGGGGAACCAGAACTGCCTGCTGGAGCTTCGGGACGGAACACTTCTGTGGCCCACCATCATGGCTGCCCAACACGCCTATGACAGAGAGGACGCCTCGAAACCGCCGCCCACCACCTATGTCTTCCGTTCCACCGACGGTGGAAAGAGCTGGGAGGAGAAGCATTCCTTGCAGCAGTGGGGCACCGAGACCAATCTGCTGGAACTTCACGACGGCCGCCTTCTGGCCGCCATCCGTTACCAGCGCAGATACGAGGCTCCTCCCCCGCAGAACGAACCGCCGTCCCTGATCGAGGATCACGCCCGGCGGGAGATACAGAAATCCACCGTGGGAAAACGCGTCTTCCTGTCCGATTCCGCAGACGGCGGCAGGAGTTGGCAGAATTTCCGCCCCGTCTGGCGTCAGACCGACGGGCCCATGGATCTTGAGTTCGGCCAGGCCCACGGGCACATGGTCCAGCTCTCCGACGGGACGGTGGTCCTGGTGGTGGAAGACCGCTACCCCTATCCGGAGGGGGACGTCAGGGCCCGGATCAGCCGGGACGGCGGACAGACCTGGTTGCCCGAGGTCTACCATCTGAGCCCGGGTCACGGCTACGGCGCCAGCGTCGTCCTGGAGGACGACACCATCGTGACCGCCTTGGGGAACACACCGCTGGACGAGAGAGGACGCCCCGTCGGAAGCTACACGGCCCAAGTCGTCCGGTGGCGTCTGCCCAACTGAAACCGAAGCCGAACCGGGCCGTCCCCACGGACTGCTATCTGAAACGGATCGAGTAGAGGTCCGCGTCCTTGAGGACGAAGCAGAGGCGGACCGGTTGCCCCGCCAGGGGGGAGACATCCGTCCCGTTTTGCCAGGCGGCGACACGCTCGATCTCATCTCCCACGATTTCCATGGAGTCCTCCAGCGCGTAGCCGGCGACGGGCTCGCCGTTGGAGGACTGAATTTCCACCCGGACGCTTCCGGCGCCCGACGTGGAGGTGTTGAGCAGCAGTTCCTTGCCCGAGAAGGTGAGCGGGCGGGTCACCATTTCTCCGCCGTCATAGGGAGCGTTGACCGACGCGAACCCGTCCACCCTCAACACGTACCGGCGGATGTGCCAGTGTCGGGTGCCGGTCTCGCGGCTGACGTACATGGAGATCTCCCGCGGGCCGGTGGGCACCACGCCGCGAAGGGCGAAGGTGGTGCGCGTGATCCAGTTCCGGGCTCCCGGTCCGGGACGAATGAAACCCTCCCGGAACGTCGTGTCGTAACGGTTGCCGGGTCCACGCGTGGTCATGAGGACCGTCTCGGAAGTGTCCATCCACCTTCCCTCCGGTACCCCGGCCGCCTGGGCATCCTCATCGGTCAGCACCTGCCGGCCCACCATGAGCCGGGCCGGAAACGCGAGATAGATCTGGGGCGCCCGGTAGTAGGGCAGCGTCAGGTTGATGTAGAGGTGATTTTCGGGAATGGTCCCGCCATCCCCATAGCTCATGGGTTGGAATTCGGACCACTCGTACAGGTTGGGAGCCGTGAGCCGGGCGATGGCCCGCCGTCCCACCGATCGGTTGGGGGAGGTGAAGTAACGCGAGTAGATGACGTACTGCTGCTCAACCTCCGACCAGAAGAAGGAAAAGTCTCCGTCGAGCGTTCCGTAAAGGTTGTTCCGGAACAGCGGCTTGTCTCCGAGCCTCTCCCAGGCCCTCCCATCTTTGGAGACCCAGGGGATGACGTCGGTGGGGCTTCCCTGCCAGAAACCCTCCTGATTCACCGTGAGCCTGCGGGCCAGTTCCTCTTCGGTGGGATTCGCACGGTGTCCTTCGTCCAACTTGAGCGCTATCAGGCGCCGTCCGGCTGGCACACCGGGCCGGGTGTCGAGATAGACCCTGGCGGCAGGTTCCTCCAGGTGATCGTAGAGATACTCGCCACCGGCCGTTCCCACCAGGTTGTTCTGCCGGCTCCCGCCGGCCTCGATGAGGCCCAGCGCCGGTTTGGTCCAGTGGACCCCGTCCCCGCTCTCGGCATAGCAGAGCTTGTTGGACCCGTGGTAGTACAGGAGGTACTTGCCCTGGTGCAGGATCACCGTCTGGCCGAAACCGAGTTCGCCTTCCCAGGGGCGGTCTCCCCGGATCACCGTCTCCGCGGGACTGGGGTGATGGAGCTTGAGGCGAGCGCCCTCCAGACGATCGATGAGGTGATGGTCAACGAACAACTCCAAGCGGTCTCCCATCTCGACCAGGGCGGGACGGTTCAATAGGCCGGGAGTGCCGGCAACGGCTCCTTGGACCGTCAGGAATACGAACAGGAACAAGTGAAGTAAGAAAAGCCGGAATCGCATCATTTGGGGTTTCTCTGGTAGAGAATTCGGCTCATGATACTGCAAGCCATGCGTAAGACAACCCCGAGAATCCACATCCCCCTGTTTTTGGCAGCGGCCGGTTTCCTCTCTTGTGGGGCGCCGCGAGACGAGGAACCGCCTCCCGCCATTCAATTCAGCGAACATCTGATCATGGAGGGATACACCTATCCCTTCGGAATCGCGGCCGCCGATCTGGACGGCGACGGCGACCTGGATCTGACCAGCGCCGACGCGCTTCCGCACAACGACCTGTACTGGTTCGAAAACAACGGCGCGGGCGAGTTCACGCGACGTTTCATCCAGCAGGACGACCCCGAGCGGCTCGAGCGCCACGCCGTGGGGGACGTCGACGGCGACGGACATCCGGACGTGGTGATCGTGAAGAACCTGCACGGAGACCTGCTCTGGTTCGAGAACAACGGCAATCCGGCGGACGGACAGCTTTGGAAACGGCGGAACATCGCCAAGGGGACGCTGCCGGGCGCCTATGACGTGGCCCTGGCCGATCTGGACGGCGACGGCGATCTGGACGTGGCGGGCTCTTCCTGGTGGTTGGGCTACCAGTTCGCCTGGTTCGAAAATCCGGGGAACCCGGCGGACCCGGAGGTCGAAGCCTGGGAGCAGCATCTGATCGAAGGCGATCTTCGGGAGACCACCGCCATCCGGGCGGCGGATTTCGACGCCGACGGCGACTGGGATCTGCTGGCCACCGCCGCTCTCGAGGAGATCGTTCCCATCCACACTGCCGAAGCGGGCAACGCCATCGTGGTCTGGTACGAGAACAGCGGCCGGCCATCGTCCGGAACCTGGACGAGGCGCCTGATCGCCGAAGCTCCCCGGGCCCTTCACGGACAGCCGGTGGACATGGATCTGGACGGCGATCTGGACGTGGTCCTGGCCGGCGGACGGGAGCTCACGCCGGGGCAATCGACCCACTCGGTCCTCTGGTACGAGAACGCCGGCGATCCCACCGAAGGCCCGTGGCCGGTCCACGTCATCCGCGAGCCCTACCAGAATGCGTTCGAGGCGGATGCCGCGGACCTGGACGGTGATGGAGACGTGGACGTGGTGGCCACCGGTTGGGGCGACCCGGGCCGTGTCGCCTGGTTCGAGAACGGCGGAGATCCCAAGGGCGCATGGACCATGCATGTGTTGAAGGACAACTGGCGCCGGGCCAACCAGGTCATCATCGCCGACCTGGACGGAGACGCAGATCCGGACCTCGCCGCCGTGGCGGAACGGGGCACGCTGGAATTCCGCTGGTGGCGGAACCAGGGGAGACAGCCATGAAGGTCGTGGAAAGAGGCGTCCTGGCCGAGAGCGAACCCGGAACCCATCGTGCCGTGACCACCTTTCCGGCGCTTGCCGTCCTGGCAAACGGCGGCCTTCTGGCCACCTGCCGCGCCGGTTCCAGCAAGGACGGCGCCGACGAGTGTGCCGAGCTCTTTCGTTGGGACGGGGAGGAGCGGTGTTGGAGCGCTCCGAGCCGTCCCTGGAACGCTCCCACCGTGGACGGAGTCGGGGGGACGCTCAAGATCTGCTACCTCACGGAGACGGCGCCGGGGCGTCTTCTGGCCGCCGGAATGTGGGTGGATCGCCAGACCTACCCGGGCCAGGGCCTGTTCAACGCGGAGACCGAGGGCTGCCTCCCCATGGCGGTGGTCCTGGCCGAGTCGGACGACGAGGGGAGAACGTGGTCGCCCTGGCGGGTCGTTCCCATGCCGGAGGAGATCGGTCCGCCCAGTCTCACCAGTCCCGTCTTTCGCCTCGCCGACGGCACTTTGGGGATGAGCATCGAGACCAACAAGCACTACGACGACGGGTCCAAGTGGTACCAGAAGGTGGTCCTCTTCCACTCCCGGGACGGCGGTCTGAATTGGGAAGATCCAGTCGTTGCCGGTGAAGATCCGACCGGACGCATCTTCAACTGGGACCAGCGCGTGGGGGTGGCGGCCGACGGCCGGATCGCGGCCTTCCTCTGGACCTACGACAGCGAAACCAGGAAATACCTGAACGTCCACCGGCGCCTCAGCGCCGACGGCGGCTGCACCTGGTCCCGCGCCCAGGATCTGGGTTTCCCCGACCAGGCGGCCCATCCGGCCATGCTCCCCGACGGGAGGGTCGTTCTGGCCTGGGTGGACCGGTACGGGACCCACTCCATCCGGGCGCGGCTGGCCGGGAGCGTAGATGCGGATTTCGATCCGGACACCGAGGTGATTCTCTACACCCATGGCCCTTCGGGATCGCAGGACTCGCCGGAGGACGAGACCGGGGAACTGCTTTCGGAAATGTCCCTCTGGAGCTTTGGCTTGCCGTTCGCCGAAACCCTGCCGGACGGGACGGTGATGGTGGCCTACTACGCCGGTGACGCCGGTTCCATGAACTGCTACTGGGCCCGCCTGGATCCGGATGCCTGAAGCCGGCCCGGAAACCCCGGGTATTCTCATCGAGATGAACGTCGGGGTCCCCGTCCGGGACGGCGTCGTCCTCCGCGCCAACATCTTTCGCCCTGATGTTCCCTCTCCCTGTCCCGGTCTGCTGACGCGGACCCCCTACGGGAAGGCGGAGAGCGGATTGGAGCCGCTGGTGCGGGCCGGCTACGCGGTGGTCGCCCAGGACAGCCGGGGCCGATATGCCTCCGATGGGGAGTACGTTCCGTTCACGGTGGAGCGGACTCAGGACGGGGAGGACGGGTACGACAGCGTGGAGTGGCTGGCCGCGCAGCCATTCTGCAACGGCAAGGTGGGCACCTTCGGAGTCTCCTACAACGGCTGGATGCAGTGGTCCCTGGCCCGGCTCCGGCCGCCTCACCTGGTGGCCATGTGCGCCAATTCCATCCCCCTGGAGATCACCGATCTGGACTGGTGGGGTTCCTTCCGTCCGGGACGGCGGGTCAAATGGTGGATGAACAGCATGGCCCCGGACCTCCGCCGCCGCCATGGGCTGCCTCCGCCCCACACTCCGGAGGAGGCCGAGAAGATCTGGGACGAGCAGGAGCAGATGCGTTGGATCTGGTTCCTGCCCTGGATGGATCTCCCCGGTTATCTTCCGCCGGGGCTTCGGGAATATGCTCGGGACTGGCTCCGAAATCCGACCCGCCGCGCCTGGCGATTCGACCGGATCCACCGGGAGGTGGAGGTCCCCAACCTGGACTTCAGCGGCTGGTACGACCACTGCAACGGCTCCATGAGGCACCTTCGACTGATGCAGCAAAACGCCCGGACGAAGGCAGCCAGGGAACAGACCCGGCTCGTCATCGGACCCTGGAACCACAAGCACCTGGGGGAGCGGTCCCTCGGCTCCATGGACTACGGACCGGAGGCCCGGGTCGACCTGACCCAGGTGATGATTCGCTGGTTCGATCATTGGCTCAAGGGAGACGGAGACGGTCTGCGGGGGGAACCGCCGGTGCGGTATTTCGTCATGGGTTCGCAGGTCTGGAAAGGGGCGGCGACCTGGCCTCCGGAGGATGGCGTCGGTTGGCGCGAGTTCTATCTGGACAGCGGCGGGGACGCCCACCGCCCGGACGGCTCAGGGCGGCTTTCGGCGTCGGTTCCGGCGCGGTCCCGTGAAGATGCCTACGAGTACGATCCCAAGGATCCGGTCCCGACGCTCTGGAGCCAAGAGATGTTCACGCAACCCTCCGACCGGTCCGCCCTCGCCCACCGCCGGGACATCCTGAACTACCGGACCGACCCCTTGGAGCAGGAGGTGGAAGTCGTCGGCTATCCCGAAGCCGTTCTTTTCGCCTCGACCTCGGCCCGGGACACGGACTTCTTCGTCCGGCTCGTGGACGAACATCCCGACGGCCGGGCCCTGGACGTCGGTTACGGCATGGTCCGCGCCCGGCACCGGATCTCCATGGATCGGGAGGACCTGGTGACTCCGGGCGAGGTTGTCGAGTACCGCATCAGGCTGGGACCGACCGCCTGCCGGTTCCTCGAGGGACATCGAATCCGGGTGGAGATCACCAGCAGCGACTTCCCGAATCACGATCGGAACCACAACACCGGAGGGAAGGATCTGGCCGAGACCGAACTGGTGACGGCCCGCCAGGTGATCCACCACTCCCGGTGCCATCCTTCCCGGATCGTGCTCCCAGTCGCTCTTGAATTTACTATAAATAGTAAACCCTGACCTCTAATTATCTATGCATAGACAAATAGGTCCTGGACAGTTGGGAGGAGGGACAGTCTTGTCCCTCATTCATTCTTGGCTGGAACGGAACCCGATGTTTCCGATAGACTGCCGACCGAACCCAGGCTCCTCCCATGCCGGCTCCCAATCTTGAATTCAGGAAAGTGACCGGTCATTGCGGCGCCGAAGTGCACGGCATCGACCTCTCCCGGCCGCTTGGGGCGGAGTTGGTGGATGCCCTCTCCAACGCACTTGCCGAACACTGCGTCCTCTTTTTCCGCGGCCAGTCCATGACCCCGGCCCAGCAGAAGGCGCTGGGCCGCAATTTCGGTGAACTGCATATTCATCCCGCATGGCCCCGCCTGGTCGACGGCCATCCCGAAGTCATGGAAATCTACGCCGACGAGAACACCCGCCGGATCGCCGGAGAGGACTGGCACTCGGACGTCTCCTGCGACCGGGAGCCGCCTCTGGGGACGATCTTTCAGATGCTGGAGGTGCCGCCGGTGGGGGGCGACACTCTGTTCGCCAACATGTACGCGGCCTACGAGTCCCTTTCGGCGCCGATGCGGCGGATGCTCGAAGGAATGACCGCCGTCCACGACGGGGAGCAGGTCTACCGCGGCCGTTACGACGACTCCGACGATGAGGGGAAGACCTTTCCCAGATCGGAGCATCCCGTCGTCAGGACGCACCCGGTGAGCGGACGCAAGGCGCTCTTCGTCAACCGCCTGTTCACCACCCGTATCGTCCAGCTTTCAAAGAGTGAGAGCGACGCCGTCCTCGGATTCCTGGTGGAGCACGCCGCCAGCCCCATGTTCCAGTGCCGTTTCCGGTGGAGCCCCGGATCGGTGGCGTTCTGGGACAACCGCTGCGCCCAGCACTACGCCCTGTGGGACTACTATCCCAACCGCCGCCGCGGCCTGCGCGTGACCATCAAGGGAGAGAGGCCGCGTTAGGAGGGGCGACATTCTTGTCGCCCATTGGGACAGGCGACTTTCCTGTCGCCTGCTCTTCCTGCCGGAAAGTGTACAGGGGGACTCCGTCCGCCTAATCTCCAACCGGCGGTAAGAAAACCGCCGCTCCCATCAAGGCAGATTCTCCAGGCGCCAGAACCGGCCTCGGAGGATCTTGTCCCGCTTGTAGGCGCCGAAGGTCAGGAACCGGTTCTTGGAGACTTCGATGGTCGCCGGCACCGAGGCGCTGTAGTGGTCCACCTTGCCCACGTCCCGGAACGCCGGGAACACCATGAACCTCTTGGCCTTCGCCGGCAACTTGGTGCCCTTTTCGGTGCCGTCGAGCCAGGTCTTCCCTCCGTTCAGACTGATTCGGACCACATGATCAATATGATTCTCTCGTTGTCCCGGGTCCTGACCCGCGTGGCTGGCCAGAACCAGCCAGTCATCCTCGGTCCAGACCATGGACCAGCGGTAGCTGGCAAATCCGAACAATCCGCCAGGCACTTCCCGGAAGGATCGGCCGCCGTCGGTCGATTCCAGCAGGAGGCCGTTCTTGTAGGCCCAATCGGGCATGTAGTTGGGCGGCGTCATATCCATGGCGCTCAGCTTCCGGATCGCCTGCAGGTCCTCGCCCGGCAGGGCTTTCCGTTGGATTCGGGTCGCCGCGAAAATGTGGTCCGGGTCGTTGGGATCCACGGCGTAGGCGGTCTCGGTGGCGTGCTGGTGGACGATGGTGGGATCTCCCCAGGTTTTCCCTCCGTCCCGGGTGCGGACCATCACGTCGCGGATGCCGGGCCGGGACTGATCCTCCTGATGCCAGTCATCCCAATCGGGGTAGCGCATGCTGAGGGAAAAGAAGGTGGTCCCGTCGGGCCGCTCCGCGAAGTTGGGGTGGCACCAGGCGGTCTCCATCATCGTATAGGGGTCCGCCCCGGGGTCGGGAGAGAAGCGGCCGTAGTCGATCTCCCGGCTCTCCCAGGTCCGGCCGCCGTCCGTGGATTTCGAGAAAAAGACCCTCCGGTCCTTGTACTCCATGGACTTGCCGTCGGCAGTGTAGGTCGGGGGGGCCTGATGGAGCAACCAGAGACTGCCGTCCCGGGCGACGTGGAAGCCTGCCGTATGCTGGCCGGGAGGGGCCTGCGGCAGTTCGACCGGAATCGTCTCCCAGGTCCGGCCCTGATCCTTGCTCCGGAAGAGGCCCGGCTTCGGTTCGCCGGTATTGAGCCAAATGGCTCCTTCGGGACCGCGAACCACGTTGTAGGCATCCAGGTCGGCGCTCGCGGGGGCGAGGATCACCTCGTCTTCGATGAAGAGCTGGACGTCCGCCAGGCTTCCACCGGCCCAAGCGGTCACGGCCGCCAAACTGAAAACGAACAGAACAATTGCGGAGTCGAGTCGTCTTGTCATGAGCTGTCTTCCCCCATCGGCGGTTGGAATCCGCCGCTCCAATCGGCGACAGGAAAGTCGCCGCTCCGTTACGGCAAGTTCTCCAGGCGCCAGAACCGGCCCCGGAGGATCCGGTCCTTCTTGTAGGTGCAGAAGGTCAGGAACCGGTTCTCGGCGATCTGGATGGTCGCCGGCACCGAGGCGCTGTAGTGGTCCGCCTTGCCCACGTCCCGGTACCCTGGAACCACCATGAATTTCTTCGCCTTCGCCGCCGTGGATGTCCCCTTTTCGGTGCCGTCGAGCCAGGTCTTCCCTCCGTTCAGACTGATTCGGAGCACCTGGTCGCCAGGACTCTTTCGTTGTCCCGGGTCCTGACCCGCGGTGCTCGCCAGGATCAACCAGTCTTCCTCCGTCCAGATCGCGGACCAGCGGTAGCTGCCGAAGCCGAACAAGCCGCCGGGCACTTCCCGGAAGGATCGGCCGCCGTCGGTCGATTCCAGCAGGATTCCGTTCTTGTAGGCCCAGTCGGGCATGTAGTTGGGCGGGGTCATGTCCATGGCGGTCAACTTACGGATCGCCTGCAGATCCTCGCCCGGCAGACCTTTCCTCTGAATTCGGGTGGCCGCAAAGATGTGGTCCGGGTCGTTGGGGTCCACGGCGTAGGCGGTCTCGGTGGCGTGCTGGTGGACGATGGTGGGATCTCCCCAGGTCCGCCCCCCGTCCCGGGTGCGAACCATCACGTCGCGGACTCCGGGGCGCGTCTGATCCGCTTGGGAGTAGTCCTCCCAGTCGTCGTAGCGCATGCTGATGGAGTAGAAGGCGCTCCCGTCGGGCCGTTCCACGAAATTGGGGTGGCACCAGGCGATGTCAATGGACGTATAAGGGTCCGCCTCGGGGTCGGGAGCGAAGCGGGCCTGGTCGAGCTCCCGCGTCTCCCACGTCTGGCCGCCGTCCGTCGAGATCGAGAAGAAACCCCGCCGGTCGGTGGACTCGATCGACTCGCCGTCGACAATTCGATAAGGGGCGGCCTGGTGGACCAGCCAGAGACTGCCGTCCCGGGCGGCGTGAAATCCTCCCAGATGCTGTCCGGGCGGGACATCGGAGAGCTTCACGGCAATCGTCTCCCAGGTCCGGCCCTGATCCGTGCTCCGGAAGAGGCCCGGGTCCGGTTCGCCGGTGTTGAGCCAGATGGCGCCGTCCGGTCCCCGAACCACGTTATGGGCGTTCAGACGGGCGCTCGCAGGGGCGAGAATCACTTCGTCTTCGATGAAGAGCTGGACGTCCGCCAGGCTTCCTCCCGCCGGAGGAGCGCACCCCGCCAGGGCGAGCGCCACGAGCATGATCATGGAATCGAGTCGTCTTGACATGAGCTGTCTTCCCCTGTTTCAGATTGGGACCGGGTCTGCCGTCGTCGGCGTGTTGAGATTTCCTCTATGATGAGGTCAATTGTCCGAACGGATCTCTCTCGTTTTGAGCCGGTTCAGGAGATTCTGATGCAATCACTGCGAAATTCCAAGTACGGGTTCCTGCTGCTGGGATACGTTCTCGCCGGCTGGGTCACGGCCTCAGCCGGGTCCACGTTGGACGTGGCGCAGAACCGGCAGTTGTTCATCGACGACTACATCATCGAGTCCTTGGACGGCGTCGCCAAGACCCTGAACCAGCCGGTCAAGTACGGAGCCGGCCCGGTGCTGCCCATGGTTCCCGAAGGAGACCCGTCCTGGGAAGCGGGGATGCACTTCTGTTTCATCACCATCCTATTCGACGAATCGGACGGGCTGTACAAGATGTGGTACAGCCTCTGGGGAGCGAAAGACCAGTCCATGATCCTGGCCTACGCCTACAGCCGGGACGGAATCCGCTGGGTGAAGCCCTCCCTCGGCATCGTCGAGCACCGGGGCAGCCGCGACAACAACATCATCATGGACAAGGACGGGCTCGAAACGGGTGTCTTCATCGATCCCCGGGAAACCGATCCCGCCAAACGGTACAAGATGCTCTACCAGGGCATTCGGGCCGCCTACTCGGCGGACGGAATCCGCTGGACCGACTACAAGGGCGGGGAGAAGGTCATCTTCCACGCGCCGGGGCATGACAGCCAGCCGGTTCCCTACTGGGACGGCCGGCTGGGCAAGTACGTGGCCATCATCCGGGACCGCACCGGGATGATCAAAGAGGTGCGCAAGAAGATGGTCAGCGATCCCTGGGCGCGGAAGGTCTACGCCCAGCTCTGGGGCGGGCCCAAGAAGGACCGGGTTCCCGAGAACCACAGCCTGCGCCGGGTGGGCCAGGTGGAGAGCGACGACTTCGTCCACTGGACTCCCATGCGGACGGTGGTGGCGGCCGACGACCGCGACCCGATGCACCGGGACCAGTTCTACAACATGCAGGTCATGCTCCACGACGAACTGCGGATCGGGTTGATGACCGTTTTCAGCTATGGGTACGAACGTCCCCGGGGACCGGTGCAGCTCACCTACAGCCGCGACGGCCTGAACTGGCATCGAGGCGGTGGCCGGGAGGTCTTCCTGCCCCTCTCGGAGCGGCCGGGGGACTTCGACTGGGGATTCATCTGGCCGGTGCAGGGACCGCTGGTCCGGGATGACGAGATCTGGATCTACTACGTGGGCTGGGGCGCGGACCACAACTCGGAGCCGCCGGACGGGTTCGCCGGTTTCAAGAGCGGCATCGCGCTGTCTAAGCTGCGCCTGGACGGGTTCGTTTCCGTCGATGCCAGAGCGAAGGCGGGTGTCCTGACCACCAAGCCCTTCCGCTTCCGGGGCGGTGAACTGCTGATCAACGCGGACGCGGGGTCGGGCCGGGTTCAAGTCGAGATTCTCTCCACGGAAGGCCAGCCGTTGGAAAGCTTCGGCCGGGGCGATTGTGACGTGTTGGAATCGGACGCCGTCCGCCATCGCGTTTCGTGGAGCGGACAGGGTAATCTGAAGGGATTGGAGGGGCAGCCGGTACGGCTGAAGTTCTATCTGGAGAACGCCAAGCTCTTCTCGTTCGGTTTTCGAGATTGATAGTGGAGAGTAGGAAAATGACACAGAAACTGGGATGGATTGGGCTCGTCCTGTTGGCGCTTGCCGTCGCCTGCAGCCCGGGTGAAGTCGCTCCTGTAGCGACGATCGAGATCGAAGGCGAGGTGTTGTTGGACCCCGTAGAGTCAGGGCTGAGCCGTTCCATGCTGGGCATGGTCACCCATCCGGACGGAAGCATCTACGTCAACACTCAGACCCAGCAGAGGCTCTACAGGAGTGTCGATCAGGGCCGGAGTTGGACCATGCTGCCGGTGAATCTTTCCGGCGCACCACCCGGCCAGGTTCAGCACGGACTCTATGCCGGCCGTGACGGAAATCTCTGGCTGATGCACCAGTCCCCCGGCGGCAAGGATCTGTTCGTCTCGGTTTCGAGCGACTCCGGGATCACCTGGAAGACCACCGCCATCGATTTCGGGCCTTTCTCACCGGGCGGGTCCGAGGACCCGTACGCTTTCTGCTTCAACGACTACAACACCTTCTTCCAGGAGGCGGACGGGACCATCGTGCTGGGGGTGGGCCTGCGTTACCCGAACCATAGGGATTATCAGCAGGAGGACCGGTCACGGCCGGGATTTCACGAGACGCTGATCCGTTCCCGGGACGGCGGACAAACCTGGAGCGACCCCACCGAAGTGCACCAGCACGTGGCTGAAACCGGCTATGCCGTGGATCCAAACGACCCGATGCGGGTCCTGGCCATGACCCGCATCCAGCGGCCCTCGTTTCCGGGAGAAGACGTGGAGGCGATGTCGAAGCGAAGCGGAGCTCCTCCGGGGGCCGGGGCCATCTACAAGCAGGGAATCCTCCTGGAATCCAGCGACGGCGGACGGACCTTCCGGGAGGTGCCGGGAAGCCTGAACGAATACTACGGGCACCGCGGGACCATCCTCTGGACCCCGGGAAACGTGGTCGCGATCACCCACCAGGGAGGCGTCCCGGGCAAGAGCGCCCCTGACGGCACGGTGCTGGCGCGGGTCAGCCTGGACGGGGGACGGACCTGGGTGAACGATACGGAATCGGGGACCCCCTCCATGGCCGATTCCACCCGGTTCCTGCTGGTGCCCAATCCGCCGGGCCACTCCTTTACGGCCCCGACGGTGGAGTTGGAGCCGGACCACTTCCTGACCGTCTACAACACCCGGCATCCAGGGTGGGAGAGCCGGGCCGTGAAGGGTGTCTTCTGGCGTCTGGCGCGGTCGTCGGCAAACTGAACGGAGAGATCGGCAACGAGCCGGGGAAGGATTATGGATCCGTTTCGACCGGCTCCTGCACGACAAGCAGGCGTCCGGCCGCAACGTCCTTCAGGACCTGGGTGGCGCCGCTGGGCCAGCGGACCTCCAGGCGGTCCGCCCGGGTCGCATCACCCAGGCCGAAGGTCAGCCGCGGATCGCTCTCGGAGAGATAGCTGGAGCCGCTTCGGCGGTAGCGCCGTTGGGTTGTGGAACCCGATTTCACGGTGACCAGGGCGCCGATGCCGTCCCGGTTGGAGCTGCCGCCGACGAGCCGGATCTGGAGCCAGTGGTTTCGGTTTCCCCCCTGGTTGCGAAACAGGCGACCCGGACCTCCGTTCTCCGTCACGGCCAGATCCAGGTCCCCGTCGTTGTCATAGTCGATGGCTGCGGCGCCGCGGCCCGCATAAGCCTGCTCCAGAGCGGGGCCCGCCTCCCCGCCCATGGGCAGGAAGCGGCCGTCCCTCCGGTTGCGGAACAGGAGCGGCCGTTGCCGGTAGGTCAGCCGGGTCTGAACCGTCTCCACCAGGTCGTCGATGTGGCCGTTGACCGCCAACAGGTCTTGCCAACCGTCCAGATCGTAGTCCAGAAAGAGGAGTCCGAAGCCCAGGGTCAATAGGCTGGGTTGCCCGATGCCCGCCGGGACGGCCCGATCGATGAAGTTCAGGCCGCTGCCCCAGCGGTAGAATCCGATCCCCTCGTAGGAGAAGTTGGTGACGGCCACCGCTCCTCGGCCGTCGTTGTCGGTGTCGGCCACGTCGACTCCCATGCCGGCCCGGGCCAGGCCCGATTCGGAAAAGCCGAATCCGTTGCGAGTTCCCACCTCCTCGAAGCGGAAGCCGCCCCGGTTCAGGTAGATCTTGTCGGGCTGAGTGTCCTCGGCCACCACGAGATCCATCAGCCCGTTCCCGTCGAAATCCCACAGGGCCACTCCCAAGGCCTTGCCCGAGGGGTTGAACAGTCCCGCCTCCCTGGTGACGTCCCGGAAGCGCCCGCCGCCCAAGTTGCGAAAGAGGCGCGACGTGTCACCGGTGAAGATCTCGGGAGTGCAGTAGTGCTTGACCCCGGGGCCGTAACCGCACCATTGATCCTGGGAGGGGCTCCAACGCACGTAGTTGGTCACGAAGAGGTCGAGCTTGCCGTCATTGTCGGCGTCCAGCCAAGCCGCACTCGCCCCCCAGGAGGGGTCTCCGACGCCGGCATCAACGCTCACGTTGGAAAAGGTCCCGTCGCCGTTGTTCCGGTAGAGCCGGTTGAGGCCCAGAATCGTCACGTAGAGGTCCGGAAACCCGTCGTTGTCATAGTCTCCGGCCGCCGCCCCCATGCCGTAGGCCCGAACCTCCAGCCCGGCCTCCCGGGTCACGTCGTCAAACGTGCCGTCGCCCCGGTTGCGGTAGAGGACGGATCCAACCCCCTCGGGTCTCCCCCCTTCCAGGCGCCAACCGTTGACGAAGAAGAGGTCCATCCACCCGTCCTGATCGAAATCCAGGACCGCCACTCCCGAGCCGATGGTTTCGGGCAGGTACCGTTTTCCCGTCTCCCCCTTGTAATGCCGGAAGCGGATGCCCGCTGCTTCGGTCACGTCGGTGAACCGGACCGGAGCGGATTCGGCGTGGGCCAGGGCGGCGGCTGGCATCCGAAACCGCTCCCGGGTGAAGGCTTCGGCTCTCACGCGGGTTTCGGAGACGAGGCCGTCCCAGCCTCGCCGCAGCCATCCCAGGAGCCGACCCGCCAACTCGAATTTCTGTGGCCTGCCAAGTGCAGCGGATGGATCGGCGCCGCCCCGGTCCCGGACGAAGACGTCGACGTTCCCGTTGTCGTCCCGGGACACCAGATTGGAGGCGTAGGACTCGAAGGCGACGAAGCGGGCATCGGCGCTGATGGTGGGATCGCGGCTCGGACCGTTCGTTTCCCGGCCCTTTTCGGTCAGGCTGGTCCGGGTCGTCCGTCCCGTCAGCCGGTCGTGCACGAAGACGTCCAGCGTTCCGTTGGTGTCGCCGTCCACCAGGTTGGAGGCGAAGGAGTGGAAGGCGACCCATCGTCCGCCGGCGCTGAGGGCGGCGATTCCGCTGCCCCCGTTGGCTTGTCCTCCCCGGCTGTCGACGCTCACCCGGGTGGTCTCCCCCGTCTGGCGGTCGTGGACGAAGACGTCGATTTCCTGGTTGGTGTCGCCGTCCACCAGGTTGGATCCGTAGGAGCCGAAGCCCACGAAACGTCCGTCGGCGCTGAGACTCGGGGCCGAGCTGCCCCCGTTGGCTTGGCGTCCCCGGCTGTCGACGCTCACCCGGGTGGTCTTCCCTGTCCGGCGGTCATGGACGAAGACGTCCGACACCCGGTTTGTGTCTCCAGGCACCAAGTTGGTGGCCAGCGACTCGAAGGCGACGTATCGGCCGCTGCCGTCCAAGCTGGAGCCGGCACTGGAGCCGTTGCCCTGGCGTCCCCGGCTGTCGACGCTCACCCGGGTGGTCTCCCCCGTCTGGCGATCACGGACAAAGACGTCGGTGGATTCGTTGGTGTCGCCATCCACCAGGTTGGACGAGAGCGACTCGAAAGCTACGACACGGCCGTCGGAACTGAGGCAGGGCACCCCGCTGGCGCTATTGCCCTGGTCCCCTCCGCTGCCGAGGCTGGCTCGCGTGGTCCTGCCTGACTTGCGGTCCTGGACGAAGACGTCCAGCGCGCCGTTGGTGTCGCCGTCCACCAGGTTGGAAGCGAGCGACTCGAAGGCGACGATGCGGCCGCCGGCGCTGATCCTGGGAAACTGGCTCAGACTGTTGCCCTGGTTTCCCGCGTCGTCCACGCTGGCGCGGGTGGTCTCCCCCGTTTCACGGTCGTGAACGAAGACGTCCGACGCCCAGTTGGTATCTCCGTCCACCAGGTTGGAGGCGGTGGAGGTGTAGACGACGAAGCGTCCGGAGGCGCTGATCTGTGCGTACTGGCTGGGACCGTTTCCCCGGTTGGGTCCGTGGACGCTGACTCGGGTGGTGGTCTGGGCGGAAAGATGGGCAGCCGGCAGGATCAGCGGGAGGAGCAGCGTGAGATTGGCGAAAACGCCTGCCGTCGTGCGTGAGCGCCGAACCGGTTTCCTCACGATTCCGCCATCATCCGCCGCAGGGTAGAGTCCGGCTCGACTGAGACTTCAACTCGTTGATAAACCGTTTCCAGACCGGATAATCGGCGGTGTCCCAGATCGAAGCGATATGTGCGCGGGCGTCCTCCCAGGACCAGTCCCGATCTCGCATGGCATGGAGAGAATAAAAGGCGCTGACCCGGTAGTTCGCCGCGCAATGGATCAGGATCTTTTTGTCCCCGGCGTTCTTCATGACGCGTCTGAAGAGGCTGAAGTCCGCTTCCGTCGGGTTCCCGAAGTCTACCGGAATGTAATGGTATTCCAATCCCTGACCCTCGACAATTTCACGTTCGTCGGCGACCGCCACCTCCGATGAATCGGGCAACAGGTTGACCACCGCATCGAATCCCTCTGCCCCGAGACGGCGGAGGCGGTCTTCGGAGACCGATCCGGAGGTCGCGACCCGCTCACTGATTTTCCGATAGTTGACGGCGCCTTCTATGCTCATGGTTTCTCCTGATTCCGGATGTTGATAGGCTCGAATCAAAGCCATCCCGGCCGAGCTTGCGAAAAAAGATACGGAGCGCGACATGAAGGAGTGGAAGATTCTGAGAGTGGACCCGCTGCCGGTGGTGGGCCGGCCGAGTGCGGATCTGTCTCACCCGCATCGCTGGATCGAGGTGGTGATCGAAGATGCGGGGGCTCCGTTCCCGCCCGCCCTGAGACTGGAGACGACGGCGGGAGGCGCAACCCTGCGCTGTCCTGCCGAGCCTTTGCGGGAAGCCGGCAGGTTGTCGCTCCTGGCAGTGGTGAAGGACGTCGCCAGCACCGTTCGGGCCTCGATCCGGCTGCTTGCCGGGGACCGGATTCTGGCCGCGGCCGAGTTCGAGACCGGGCCGGTCCCCCACTTCGAATACCACCTGATGCCCTCCTCCCATCTCTGTTTCGGCTATTTTACCGGTCTGCCCGAACACTGGGAGGCGTTCCGCTCGTTGCGCGACGCCGTCCAGTTGATCTCGGAGGACGACGACTACACCTACAACGTGGAATTTCTCTACGGACTCAAGAACCTGTTGCACAAGCGGCCGCAGTTGCTGGAGAGCGTGCAACGTTTCATTCGGGAGGGTCGGCTGGACATCAGCCCCACCCTGGCGCCGAGTTACGCCGACTTCTATGAGGGGGAATCCTACATCCGGCAATTCGCCGAAAGCCAATGGTGGCTCCGCCGCCGACTGGGGGCGCAGGGCCGCGTCCTCTACTCCTGCGACAGTCCCGGGTTCGACCCGCAGATGCCGCAGATCCTGGACAAGTGCGGGATCTCCTTCTTCTGGCGCGGGCGCTACGGGGGGATCTATCCTCGACCCTCGGGAAGTCAGTTGCTCGACGTCGAAGGAGCGGACGGCACCCGCCATCCCAGCTTCGTTCCGCAGGAAGGGGTCCTGGCCGGGTACACCACGCCCACCATCTCCGCCCTCTGGCGGACCGACGAACTGATCGAGGGAAGTTTCGCCTCCCGGAGCAAGGTGGTCCGCCAGACGGCGGCCTCCATTCGCGCGGTGCTCGCGGCCTGGGACGCCCCCTACGTGGGTCACGCTGCGGCCCGGGACCAGGCCGAATCCAGGCGGGCCCTGATCAACCGGGTGGCGGCCTGGAACCGAAGCTTCGTCACTCCCCAGGCGCGGTTCAATACCCTGAGCCGGTTCTCGGACCGGGTCGCCGCCGACTCCCGGGTCCGGCGGGATCCCCACCAGGGCTACCTGCCCCACTTCGCGCTGAACGCCCATGGGATGTACCCCATCATGGAGCAGTCCCATCGAGCCGGCTACGCCCTGGCGGCCGCGGAGAAGGCCGCCGCCCTCGACTATTGCGTCACCGGCGCCCTCTATCCCCGGGACCTGCTGTCCGCCCTCTGGTCCGACCTGCTGTTCACCCAGCAGCACGAGCAGATCGGCTGGTCCGGCGACGAGACCATCCAGCACACCCGGGACATCTTGAGGCGGGTCCAGGGAGCGGCCGACGATGTGGCCGCTTCGGCCGCGCACCGGATCGCCTCCAAGATCGCCTTCCGGCGGGAGGACCCGGCCGTCGTGGTCTTCAACCTCCTGAATTGGGACCGCCGGGACGTGGTTGAGCTTCCGCTTCCCGGCTCCGTCGACACGGGACGGCTGGCAATCTCCGATTCCACTGGTTCCCCGGTCCCGCACGAGCTGGGGCAGGACGGCGCGCTGCGTTTCAGCGCCCGGGTCCCCGCCATGGGATACGAGACCTTCTATCTGACTGGGAACGGGAAACGGGAGGAGATCGACAGCCCCCTCAAAACGGGTCGGCGCTCCATCGAAAATGAGTTTTACCGCGTCCGTTTCGACCCGGCGACCGGCTTCTGCGAGAGCCTCTACGACAAGACCTCGGGAATCGAGCTGGTGGACGGGTCGGCTCTTTTCGGCGCCGGTGAGCTGCTCATCGAGGAGGACAGCGGCCGGAGCTGCATCGACTTCGATCCCGCAGGGCGGGAGTACCGCAGCCGCGATCATGGCCCGGCGGAAGTCCGGGTCACGGGAGGAGCCGTATCTGCGAGCATCGAGGTGCGCCGTCCTCTCCTGACACCGAAAGACGGATCCGCGTTTTTCGGAGGCTACTGGAGCCAGCGCTGCGTCCTCTACGCCGGTCTTCGGCGCGTGGACTTCTTCTTCCGTTGGCACTGGGACAACCGTCCGCTTCACGGGTTGCGTTGGTTCTTTCCTCTGAACCTGGAGAAACCCGAAATCGTTTTCGACACACTGTTTGCCACTCAGGAGCACGAGCGGCACCTGACCGACCGCCTGGGAGCCGACGAGGTCTGGCTGGCTGGCGAGAAGGCGAAGGCCGACCGGGACCCCCGCATGACGGGCCGTTTCCTCAGCGTCCGGGACCGCCGGCGCGATTTCTGCGTCACCGTCACTCCGCCCAAGAGCATGATGCGGTTCGACCGGGGCGTCCTCTGCGCCCAGCTCTCCAGCAATTGCAGCATCTACGCGCCCACCTTCAACTTCTTTCCGGGAGAACAGGAGGCTCGACTCTCGCTGACCTCCCACGCCGGGGACTGGAAGAGCGGACGGGACTGGCGGTTCGGCTGGGAGCATCTGGCAGGATGGAACCGGCTTCTGCCCATCGTTCCCGATTGCCGCTACGACATTCTTCCGGAGCAGGCGAGCCTGTTGGCCGTGGGGCCGGACAACGTGGTGCTCTCGGCGTTGAAGCTGTCGCAGGACGGAGAAGACCTGGTGGCCCGGGTCTTCGAAGCCGAGGGCCGCCCGGTGAACATGACCTGCGAGATCCTGGCCCCCTTCGTCACCTTCCGCCCCTATGAGTTGGCCCTGCACCACCGCGGAGGGGCGCCGCTGATCCCCCGCCAGTTCGATCCGTTGCCGGTGGTCGAAGCCTGGGAGAGCAATCTGCTGGAGGACAATTTGAAAAAGCTGGGCCGGGAAGCGCCGGCCCAAGGAGTACCCCTGGCCGCCGCTGAGATCAAGACCCTCAGGCTGGTCCTTCCCGAAGTTCTGCGGGGCGACGTCAGCGCGGATCTGGGAGAGCGAACCGTCTACCGGCTCGAGAAGGCCCCGCCCGAACCGGAAGGCAGCGGAGGCGAGCCGGAAGAACCCATCACCGGCACCTCGCAATACCTGGGGGTCGGATAAAACTTACGTCGGGGCGCCCCTCGTGGACGCCCTCTTCGGACCAAAACGAAGCAAGAAGCAAGAAGCAAGTGGGATTTCAAATTTGAGATTTGGTGCTTGTCGCGCAGCGGCTCTATTCGTCCTGATGTGCCTTGGAGTGGCTCCCGTTTTTGCGGAGGACCCCGCGCGGCTCCTCAGGGAGCAAAGCGTCCAGATTCTGCGGCAAGCGCTGGAGGAAGAGACGGAATGGGTTCGCATTCGGGCCGCTGAAGCCCTGCTCTGGAACAACTCCAGCGAAGGCGTCAGGGAAGCCTTCTCCCACGAGACGGCCGAGCCCGGCTCGAGTCACGAGATCGGCGTCTGGCAGATCCTGGCTCAGGCGACGTTCCGGAAAAGCCAACATGAGCTGGAGCGGCAGCAGTATGTGGATCGGATCCTCGAGGCCTTCCTGTCAAGCGAGGGCGAACGGGGCAGCCGGGCCGCAGAAGCCTTGGCCAAGCTGGGTTATGCCGACCGGCCAGCCGAGTTGCTGAGGCTGGCTGACGAAGGCGATGGGGTCCGGCAAGTGGACGCCCTCTGGGTGCTGGCCGGATCCGGAACGGTCGACGACCAAACCGGGTTGGCCTCCCGTCTGGAATCCGGCGACGCGTCCGTCCGCGCTCGCGCCGCCTATGCGCTCCGCCGCCTGGAAAGCGCCGGTCCCGAGGTCCGTGCCGCTCTGGAGCGGGCTCTCTCCGGGGAGGACGTGGATTCAAGCGTCCGGGTCTACCTGCTGAGCGCGCTCTACGTGCACGGGTCCGGTACTCCTGTTTCGAAGTCCGAACTCCAGTCCTACGTCCGGAACGGGACCCGGGAACAACGGTTGGAAGCCATCGAGGCCTTGGCCCACGCCGGAGGCAAGGACCAGATTCCGCTCTTGGAGCCGCTACTGGTCCACCAGGGAATCGATTCGGAAATCCGTGCCGCCGCCGCCAATGCCCTGCTACGGATCGAGCGGAGGGACTTCCGGGGCCTGGGATGGCTGGACTGGTTCGTGGTCGTCGCCTACGGCGCCTTCATGCTCGGCGTGGGCTGGCACTACTCGCGCCGCCAGACCGACACCGAGGAGTATTTCCTGGGCAGCCGCAGCCTCGGTTCGTTCGTGATCGGGATTTCGCTGTACGCCACCCTGCTGAGCACGATTTCGTATCTGGCGGTTCCCGGGGAGCTGGTCAAGCACGGGCCGGGCATCCTGGTCTGGGGAACGTTGGGGATACCGCTGATCGTCGTCTGTTGCGGTTTCTTTCTCATCCCCGTTTTCATGAAGCTGCCCATCACCAGCGCCTACGAGCTTCTGGAGGGCCGTCTGGGAATCGGGGTCCGGCTGACGGCGGCGGTGATCTTCATCCTGACGCGCCTGGTCTGGATGGCTCTGCTCATCTATCTGGCGGCCAAGGCCGTGGTGGTCATGGTGGGCTGGCCCGAGTCGATGACGCCGACGGTGGTGATGGTGGCCGGGGCGGTCGCGGTGCTCTACACCGCCCTCGGGGGTCTGCGGGCCGTCGTGATCACCGACGTCATTCAGTTCCTCATCCTCTTCGCCGGAGGTCTGATCACGATTGCGATGGTGACCATGGACATCGGTCTCGGTGGTTGGGTGCCGACTTCATGGGCGCCGCACTGGGACCAAATTCCTGTCTTCGACTGGAATCCGGCAATACGAGTGACGGTGATCGGTTCGATTCTCTCCGGGGCGGTGTGGACCATCTTCACCTACGGTTCCGATCAGGTGGCCATTCAGCGTTACCTGGCGACGCGGGACGCCAAGGCCGCCCGGCGCGCCCTGTACATCAACGTCGGCGCCGGCTTCGCCGTCTCCGTGCTGCTCGCCGGGCTGGGCTTCTCGGTCCTGGGCTTCTTCCAGACCCACCCCCACGCCATCGCCGACGGCAAGGACCTGCTGGCGGACGCCGATTTCCTGTTTCCCCACTTCATCGCCAACTATCTGCCGCACGGATTGGCCGGCCTGGTCATCGCGGCCATGTTCGCCGCCGCCATGTCGAGCCTCGACTCGGGCATCAATTCCATCGTGACCGTGTTCCACGTCGACTTCCTGGGCCGTTTCCGCCGCCGGAAACTGCGGAAGGAACACAGCGTCAAGCTGGCCCGGGCGCTGGTGCTGGGCATCGGCATCGCCGTGGTCCTTCTCAGTGCGCCGGTGGGTAACGTCCCCGGCAACATCACCGAAGTGACCAACAAGACCAACGGGCTGTTCGTCGCTCCCCTGTTCGGGCTCTTCTTCATGTGCCTGTTCGTGCCGTTCTCGACTCCGTTCGGAGCGATCGTGGGGGCCGTCTACGGTTTTTCCTTCGCCATCCTGTGGGCTTTCTGGGACATTTTGACCGGTGGCCCCAGTCTCAGCTTCCAATGGATCTATCTGTTCCCCTTCATCGTCCACGTCGTGGTGGGTTCGGCGGCGAGCCTGCTGCCCACGCGGGGCCGATCCTGGCGTTACCTCCTTCTCTGCAGCCTCGCCGCCGGGGCTCCCATTGCCATCGTCTTCCTGCTGCTGAGCTCGTGACCCTGCGCCCCTACTCGGAGTTCAGCTCGATGCTCACCCGGTCCAGGATCGGGTAGCTGTCTCCATTGCCGGACTCGAAGACGGCCTGGTACTGCAGGACGCGGTCGCCGCTCTCCAGGGGGAATCGGTCCCCGTTCACTTGACGCCAGGGTTTTTGCTCCAGTCCGGACGGTTCGGCTCCCGAACGGACGCGGAACCTCAGCCGGCTGTGGGCGGGCGTTTCCGCCTTGGCCTCCAGCCGGCCGCCGCTACGCTCACCGTCCCAGAGAAACAGGGAGGAATCGTAGGTCTGGCGCCAGCTCCGATCGTAGATGTGCCCGACGTCGGTGAGGTAGATGGTGTGTCCCCCCAGGGTGGGAAGCCCCACCGTCCTGGGGGCGGCAAAGCGATTTCCATCGTTGTAGAACACCTTCGAGTCGACGCGGTGGTCCCCGTGGCGGGTATGGCAGACGACCGCCAGGTCGAGAAGCCCGTCCTGATCGAAATCTCCCGCCATGGCGTCGCTGGCGCTGTCGCAGACGAGCCGGGTCTTGTTCTCGGCGCGCAGGCCGTCCCGGCTTCCCCAGAACAGGTATGAGGGCATGGACTCCCGGACGCCGGTTCCGTGATAGGAGGGCGCGAACAGGTCCAGGAAGCCGTCCCGGTCGAAGTCGGCCACCAACGGGCCCAGTTGTCCCATGCCGGGCAGCCACTGGGCGTTCCAGGGAGTGAAGCCCTCGACCGATCCCCAGAAGATGAAGAGTCCGACATCGGAGATCCGGGTGGTGGGATCGGCGTAGCCGCCCACGATCAAATCCAGGTGTCCGTCGGCGTTGAGGTCGGCCGTTTCCTGGTTGGCCGCCCAGGGGACGTATCCTATGGATTCCAGTTCGCGGCTCGGTCCCTCCGGGCCGCCCCAGAGGATCCCCACCGCTCCGCTCGGCGCGCTCCCGGACAGGTCCAACCAGCCGTCCCGGTTGAAGTCGGCCACGGTCAGCACCGAGGGCACGACCAGGCGCCGGCTCCGGTGGAATCCAGTCTCCGATCCGTAGTAGAGGGTGGTTTGGGCCGGATCGAAACCGTTCAGGATCAGGTCCAGGTAGCCGTCGCGGTTCAAGTCGGCGACGTTGCCGGAAGAGAGATGATTCTCCGAGAGGATGGTTCGGTGTCCGTCCAGGTCGAACCCCCGGGATGTCCCCCAGAGAATGTGGGCTCCCACGTCGGGGTCCGCCCGTCCGCTGTGTCCGGAGTTCATGGCCACCAGATCGGTGATGCCGTCGGCGTTCAGGTCGGCGCCGACGGCGCCGTAGCCGCCGCTGAAGGGGATCACCCAGCGGCGGTCCGGGTGGAAGCCCCCCTTGCCGCCCCAGTAGACGTAGAGGGGAACCCTCTCGTTGAGAGTGCCGCCCTGGCTGTTGCAGACGACGACCCGGGCCGGCAGGTCTTCTTCCGCCGGGACCACCAGCACGTCCGCGGCTCCGGAGGAGGGGATGCCGCGCCTTGCCCGCCGGAAGGAGCGGTCGCCGTTTCCGAAAAAGACGGCGGACTCCGCGGCAAAGTTTGACGTTCCCTGGTAGACGGCCGCCGCCAGATCGGACCTTCCGTCGCCGTCCAGATCGCCGATGGCCGAGGCCGAAGGGTGATCCACCTCCAGGTGGAGCGAGTGCGCAGGATCGAACTTTCCCGCCTCTCCCCAGAGGATCCGGATCCCTCCCGGACTGTCGGCGGCGCCCCGTTCTCCTCCCGAAGCATGCCGGATACCGAACTCCGTCAACGCCAGGTCGGCGTGTCCATCGCCGTCCAGATCGCCGACCGAGATGTGGGAAGCCGGCGCCGCTTGCCTCCGTGCCGGCTGGTTCCATTTTCGATGGGCGCCGGCGGTGACGGTGTAGAGGGTCCCGTCGAAAGTTCCCGCCACCAGGTCGGTGCGCCCGTCTCCGTCGATGTCCCCGGCCGCCACGCAGCCGGCCGCAGGGCCGGAGAGAGGAATGCGAGTGGCGTTCAAGATCACGGGCACGGCGGACGGCTCGGAAGACGCCCAGAAGATCCGGATCTCGCTTTCGGCGGTCAGCACCGCGATGTCCCGTGCTCCGTCGGCGTCGAAATCGGCCGCCTTCATGTCGACCGAAATGGGGAGTTCCTGGATTTGACGCCGGGCCAGGTAAAAACCCAGTCGACCGCCCCAGAACACCTTCATCACCATGCTCTTGACCGGTGTCCCGTCCGGCTGCCTCCGGGGCGCCTGGGCCAGGACCACGATGTCGGGCCAATGGTCGCGGTTCAGGTCGGCGACGGCCACCGCCCGGGGGTTCCAGGCCGGCAGGACCCCACTGATCCGGTTGGAAGTCCAGCCCTCCGCACCGCCCCACGCGATGGAAATGAACCTGCGGGGGTGTTGAATCCCGTCGGGGTTGGGACAGAAGACCAGGTCGGTGATGCCGTCCCGGTTCAGGTCTCCCGCGGCCGCCCGGAGACTCCCCAACACCGCCAGCGAAGAATGGGTGAGTGTCCGGGCGGAGTCGAAGCCGGCCCAGGTGGCATCGACGTAGGTGATGCTGTCATGCGTATTGTTGAAGATCAGGTCCAGGTGGCCGTCCTGATTCAGATCGAAGCGGTGGATGGTGCGGACGGTCCCGTTCCGAGACACGTAGATGTTCTGGCCGGAGGCGTCCAGGCGGCCGTCGGCAAAGTCCTCGTAGCTGTCTTCGTACCAACTCTGGGCCGCCAGTGACGGGAAGCCGGCCCCCAACCAGAGGGCCAGGAGTAGGGGGACAAAGGGTGTTCCGCGACTTGGATTCAGCATTGCCAATCTCCTCTCCCCCGTCGGACGCCGGTCCACCCGGAAGATATCGGCTCCGCGTCCGGGGGAGCACCAACTATTCCGCCGGGATGCGACCGTGGAGAATAGGCCGCCGGACTCCCGACGCGGCATCGGAGAGTAGAGGACTGGAGGACAGGAAGGTCCCCCCTCCCAACTACTCCGGCAGCGGCAACTTGCTCATCATCCCTCCGTCCACGTTGATGGCGATTCCCGTGACGTAGGCGGACAGAGGGGAGGCCAGAAACAGGGCCACGTTGGCGATGTCTTCCGGCAAACCTACCCGTCCCAAGGGCAGGGAGGCCTCCAGCCTTTCCATGTAGGCGTCCCGGTCGGCGGTGCTGGTGAAGGACCGGTCCAGCATGGGGGTCTGAATGCATCCGGGACAGATGGTGTTGACGCGGATGTTGTACTGGCCCAGGTCGCGGGACATGTCCCGCGTCATGGCCAGGATGCCTCCCTTGGCGGCGGCGTAGGGTGCGATCTGTCCGGTGGTGGCCAGGGCCTGCACCGAGGCGGTGTTGACGATGCTGCCGCCCCCGTTCCGGATCATGGAAGGAATCACCCGCCGGCTGCAGAAGAACACGCTCTTCAGGTTGACGGCGATCTGCCGGTCGAACTCCTGGTCCGTAAATTCCAGGAATTCCTGGTAGTGCTCGATGCCGGCGACGTTCACCAGGACGTCGACGGCGCCGAACTTGTCCAGGATCCTCTCGAATGCGGCGTCGGTGCTGCTCTCCTCGCCGACGTCGGCCTGCAGCTCCAGCGCTTCTCCACCGCTCTGCCGGATCTCGCGGGCCGTCTCCCGGGCCGTGCCGAAATTGATGTCGATAGCCGCCACACTGGCCCCGTGTTCGCCGAATTTCAACGCCACCCCCCGGCCGATGCCGGCGGCGGCGCCGGTGACGACTGCCGCCTTGCCTCTCATGTTCACTTGATCCGTCCTCCCAACTCCGGAAATCTGGTTTCCCAAGCGCTCAATGGTGAAAAATGCGAGCTAAATAGTGATTCAAAAATCGATATTGCAATCCTGGATGACACATGATACCTTTCGATCACTGCTCGGGTCCGTATCCCAGGGGGCTCGAAACTCATTTTTTCCTGGACGAAATAGACCAGGAACCATTTTGGTAGGAGTTAGCCCATTCAGGCGACCCCCAGTCAACCCGGCTGCATGCAGCTTTTTGTCTCCTGCCACGACCGAGTGCATTCCCAGGCGCTCTCTTCAATCCGTTTTCTTCTGAAATAAGGAGAGGTCATGAACAACAGACGATTTTTCCGGGTTCTGCTGATCCCGGCGCTTATCCCCCTCCTGCTGACACCAGCACAGGCGCAGACCACGGCCGCCACCGTGCTGGGAACCGTCACCGACACCGGGGGGGCGGTAGTCCCAGGGGTAACGGTGACCTTGACCAACCAGGACACTGGGTTCATCCGCGAGACCATCAGCGACGATCGCGGGGACTTCGAGTTCGCCGTGGTGCAGGCGCCGAACATCTACACCCTCAGCGCGGAGCTGCCCGGTTTCAGGAAGTATGTCAACGTTGACAACTATCTGGCCACTCGGGTCACCCAGCGGTTCGACGTCAAACTGGAAGTGGGTGAGGTGGCCGAGCAGGTGACCGTGCGGAGCGCGGCGCCGGTGATCAACACCGACACGCCCCAATGGAGTGAGACCCGGACCGACCGGCTCATCAACGCGGGACCGCGTGGGACCATGGTCATGAGTCGCTTCGGCCACGGCACCCGGCCCCTGAGCCTGGCCTTCATCAACGCCGACGTGGCCGACAGCTACAAGAGCAACGGCTCGCGAACCACCATGACCCAGACTTCGGTGGACGGGACTCCCATGAACGGCGAGCAGGTGGGGCCTCCCTTCTCGGCCATCGCCGAAGAGAAGACGGTTGCCTTGAACGCCGCCGCCGAATTCCGGGCTCCGCTGACCGTCGACGCCGTCACCAAGCGCGGTGAGAACCGGCCCCATGGGATGTTCACGCTGAACATGCGCCACCCTCGGCTGCAAGCCCGCTGGCCCGGCCCTCCCGGCGCGGTGCGGAATCCCAACGCAGTGTGGGCATTTCGCTACAATTTCACCGGGGGCGGTCCCATCTACATCCCGAAAATCTACGATGGACGGGACAAGAGCTGGCTCTTCATTTCATTCGAGCAGAATCCGCCCACCAACATCACCTTCGGGCAGGGAACCTGGCTCAACACCCCCACCCAGGCCATGCGGAGGGGCGACCTTTCCGCGTATCTGGCCAAGGTCCGGCCCCAATTGGGGGAATTGAAGGATCCCCTCACCGGGGAGACCTTCGCCGGGAACATCATTCCCCGCTCCCGTTGGAACCCGGTTGCCATCAACATGATCGACAAGTGGCTCCTGGAGCCCACCGGATCCAACCTCGGCGACCCCGACATCCCGGAGCAGAATTTGCAGTATACCGGAAGCCAGCAGGGGGCCAACAAGCAGTGGATCTATCGCTTCGACCAGAGCATCCTCAACCGGAACACCTTCGGGATCATGCACACCCAGAGAGATAACTGGGAGACTTGCCATTGCGGGGGTTCCACCTTTTTCGGCCAGCGCCATCCCGCCACCGGACAGGACTGGTTCGGCAGTCTCAATGACGTCATCAACGTCTTCGATACTCATATCTTCACTCCCGGTCTCATCAACGAGTTCCGCTTCGGCTTGTTCCGCCGGGACAACTACAACCGGACCGAGCACTCCGCTGCCCTCTTCATCGACTCGCTGGGGATCGACCTGGGCGATGACGCCGCCACCCGCAAGGCGTTCAACACTCTCCCCTACATCAGGGTCGACAACCTCCACACCATCGGTACCCGCGCCGCCGCCACCAACGAGACGGTGAGCAACTACTACAGCATCCGCAACAACCTCAGCTATCGCACCGGAATCCACAGTTGGAAGCTGGGCTATGACCACGCCATCCGGCGCATTTCCGACCTCCGGGCCCTCAGGTCGGTGGCAGGTGACTGGAATCACACGGGTTTCTTTACCGGCGATCCCTTCGCCGACTTCCTGCTGGGACTTCCCACCCAGACCGGGCGCCACACCCCACGGCCGGCCGTGGAGGGGCGCTACAGCGAGTTCGGGTTGTTCGTTCAGGACGACGTTCAGGTCAGCTCCAGGTTGAAGCTGAACATCGGGGTCCGCTACGACCGGATCTCCCCGCGCACGGACGCCAACGGAGCTTGGTACAACTTCAACATGGCCACCGGCGCCCTGGTGGTGCCGGAAGCCGGACGGGGTCTGATCGCCCCGGCCTTCCATCCCGCCATCCCCATCGAGACGGCCAGCGAGGCCCGCTTCCCCAACCACCTGGTCAATTCCTTGACCAAGTGGTCGCCGCGTCTGGGCTTCGCCTACCGGCTCGACGACAAGACCGTCCTGCGGGTCGGTTACGGCATGTTCATGCACGACGCCGGGAGCACCAACAACTACTTCGCGACGCTGCTCACGGGCGGGCCTTTCGCTCTGGACGAGACCTTTCGGAATACCATCACCGACGGCGTCCCCCTGGTCACCACCGACCGGCCCTTTCCCCGGGCGACCGTCGGGGGCTCGGCTCCGGCCACCTTCAACATCCAGGGCGTGAACCCCAAGATCAAGGAGCCCTACCTGCAGCAGTGGAACGTGACCTTGGAGCGGCAGTTGGGACGCGAAACCTCCTTCCGCTTCTCCTACGTCGGCTCCTCGGCTACGAGCCTCTGGTACTCCAGGGACATCAACATTCCTACGGCGAGTCTGACTCCCTTTACCGAAGAGCGGCTCAACTACCCCCACAACCCGGGTTTTGACGACATCATCTACCTGGACAGCGGCGGCCACATGAGCCATAGCCAGTTCCAGTGGCAGTTCACTCGCCGAATGTCCCGGACTCCTATCGGCGGGCTCATGTTCGACGGAATATTCCAGTGGATCAAAGAGATCGAGGATGTGGACGACACTACGGCGTTCGCGTCCGCCTACGGGCGGGGCATAGCGCCGCGCCTCGGAGGCTATGCCGGGATCGAGGATCCCTACGACCGGAACCGGGATCGGGCCGACGCCTATCTGAACCCGGCCTCAATCCGCATCAACTTCATCTGGGAGCTCCCGTGGGGTCCGGATCAGCCTTACCTGTCGCACCTGAGGAAAGGCTCGATCCTGAGCGCCCTGTTGGGTGGCTGGGAATTCGCGGGCATCTTCGATGCCGCTACTGGACGTCCTTACCACCAGTACTACAGCGGATTCGATCCCACCAACACCGGCCGCTTCAGCGGCCGGGCCAGCATGTCCAAGGCTGGCTGCGACCCGCAGGTCCGCCCCCACAGCTATACGCGGCCGACGACCGTCAACATCAACTGCTTCAAGGTCCCGGATCCGGGCACCTACGGTACGACTCCGCGCGACGCCGTGAGCCGGCTGCCGGGCTGGGCCTTTGACGCGACGTTGTACAAATTCTTCCCCATCCGGATGCTCCATGAAGACATTAGAGCCCGGCTCTCCATGACCATGGTCAACCCATTCCACCACGTGGTGGCGTCGAGAGACCGCGGCCTCTACGTCACGAGTCCGGCTCGCTTCGGAATCCCTTCACGGGGCGGAGGCCTGCTGCGGTTCGGGTCGGCTCCCCGTAACGTCCACTTCCAGTTCCAAATCGTCTGGTAGGTCGGGGTCCCAAGCCGACAAAGGTTGATTTGACAGGGGGGAGGGAAGCAGTTCCCTTCCCCCCTTTTTTTGTTACGAGGTGCAGGCCATGAACAGAACGAGTCACTGCCTGTCGTCTTTATTGGGAGCATTCTTCCTGCTGGTCTCGGGCCCAGCCGATGCCCAAGTCCACCGTGGAACGCTGCAGGGTCAGATCAAGGACCATGAGGGCAAGCCTCTTAAGGACGTCGCGGTCAGGATCGATGGACTCAACGGCAAGCAAACGTACCAGCTCAAGACCGACAAGGGAGGACGATATTTTCACATCGCCGTCGACCCCTATCTGTCCTATCGAATCGTGGCCATCAAGGAAGGCTACTGGACTGAGGAGTCGGTGGGTGTCCGAGCCTCACGGTCACAAAGCGGCGGCGTCAACAACTTCACCATGAGACCCGGCCACTCCACTGACGCCGAGATGACCCGAGCGGAGAGAGACAAGCTGGTCCGAGAGCTGCGCCAGGCGGAGGAAATGAAACGGACAGTGAAGGTCATTGACGAGAGCCACAAGGTGGCCATGCGATTCATCGACGAAGGTCGATACGCGGAGGCGGCGGAGGCGTTCCGCAGGGTGGTGGAGATGCAACCGACTCTGGCGCCCACTTGGGCCAACCTGGGACACGTCTACAACAAGCTGAAAAAGCCCTCGGATGCAGTGGCCGCCTACCGGAAGGCCATCGAGCTCGATCCCGAGAACGCCTCCTTCTACCAGGACCTGGGACACGTCTACTCGGACATGGGGGAGGCCGAGAAGGCCACGGAGATGTACCAGAAGGGTGCGAAGTTGACCGGGGATCAGGACCCCAAGGAAACGGCGAAATCCCAATACTTCATCGCCGTGAACCACCTCAACTCGGGGAGAGAAGCGCAAGCCATGGAGGCTTTGCGAGAAACCCTCGCCGCCGACCCCCAACACGCAGATGCACACTACTACGTCGGCGTTCTGCTACTTCAGGAAGATAGGCTGGCCCAAGCCCTGGAACATCTGGAAAAACACCTGGAACTCGCCCCCCAGAGTTCTACCGCCGATGATGCCCGGGCGCTCCTGGACGCGCTGAGACAAATGCCGAAGACTGAATAGTAGGAGCGGCGTCTGGAGCGGCGACATTCTTGTCGCCCGGACCGGCGGCTTTCCAGCCGCCGATCGCCAAATCAACAGACCAAAGAAACGGCACCGGGCGAAGACGATGGACCGCCCAAAAATTCGTTCCTCCAATCCTGGTCAGCGTTTCAACACCTGAGCTTGGCCGGCGTCGACGGCCGGCTTCAGAATAGTAAACTTTTCCTCGCGGCTGGTGCTGTTTCCTCCGATCCGGTCTGCGATCTGCGCACTGAGTGTGTACTTCCCCGGTTGCAGCCGGTCCAGGGGAAACCGTTGCAGCAACATGGTGCGGCGATTGGAGGAGAAGTAGACCGACTTGCCCAGGGAGTCGTGGATCTCGAAGACGATCTGACCGTCTTTAAGGATGAAGTAGTCCGCCTTGATGGAGGGTTTGCTGGAGGCTGAGTCCAGTTCCAATCCATAGATTTCCAGGTAAACCCATAGCGGATTCTCGCCGTCGAAACTCCTTGAGACACTGGGGCGGATCACCAGGTCTCCCATGACGAACATCTCGTATTGCTCCGGGACGTAACCCAACTGTCTCACGTGATCCGACAGCAGCAGGGTACTGGCTCCCAGACCTTCATCCCGGGGTCGAAAAGGATTGATCGCCAGGGTCTTGCTGCCCACCTTTCCACTCTCCAGGTCCTGCAGAAAGAGTTCCAGCTTGCAGCGCTGCCCCCTGTCCAGGGCAAGGACCACCTGGTGCAGGGAGAGGTCGTTCAGCCCTCCCGCCAACTCGTCCGTGGCCACGTGGACGGCGATCTCCTGGTCGATCTCGGCCACATGCTGGTTGGTCATGTTGGTCACCACCCCGTACAGGTCCAGCGTGGCCGTAGCCGTGTCCGCACCGCCCGGTTTGAAGTTGAGCTCCTTCTTGGGCACTTCCAGCGTCAGCAGCACCAGAACTTCCTCGCCATTCAGCTCCAACTGGTCGTTCCTGAGCCGAAAGGGAAGCGGCTCATACGAGACACGGGTCCTCACGAACTTTTTCAGGTCGTCGTACTTGCCCTTGGTCTGTCCCATGGTGGCGGTAGTGACGCGGAGCCGGTCGAAATACTTCTGCACCTGGAGCCAGTCGCCGGCGCCGCTCGTGTCCATCATGGGGTAACCGTGCCTGAGCCAGCGCTCGGACCTGTCGGTCCATCCTTGTACCTCGGCCCACTTCATGCCCCCGAATCCCTTGTCGTCCATCAGGTCCTTTTCGTCGGGGTGGTAGGCGAGCTTGTAGTCTCCCGTCATGGACTGGTCGACAAACTCGATGATGATGTTCGATCCGATGCCCTCCAGGTTCCGGTAGCGCCAGCGCTCAAAGGGAAAGACGATGGTGGTGCCGAGTCCTTCTTCCAGAGTCCTGTCGTAGCGGCCGCCGGCAGGAAAGCTCTCGATTTCGGCCGGCGGACCGTGCATGATGTAGATTCGGCCCCGATCCGTATTCCGGCCCGCGAGGCCGCTGGAGAAGTGATCGTCGGCATAGGCGATCCGGCGGTAGTGCTCCTCCTTGAACTCGTTGATCATGGTGCGCGGGTCGGGATCCCGGCGACGCCAGAATTGTTCGATGAAGTTCTCCTTCTCCTCGGGACTGGTCAGCTTCTCGAAGACCGCCCGCTCATCATGGGCGATGATGTGGACGACCGTGTCATTCAACCACTTGTTGTAGTAGTCGACGGCCTCTTCGCTGGAGGCGTCCTTTTCCTTGGGGCCGGCCCAGACGACTGCGAGGGTCAGTGTCAGGACGAGGAGCAACGAGGTCGCTGATCTCGATTTGGAATAGGAGAAGATCATCCTGGTTTCAAGCAGTTTAGGCCCGAACCGGAGGCAAGGTCAAGCCGGGAATGGGAGTAACGGAGTGGTGGTCTTCACCCCACAGACTCGCAGTCAGGCCAAACTTGCCAAGTGCATGATCCGGTCCGAAAGGTATGGGTGATCCCGCACTTTGTGGTGGAATCGCGCATCGGCGGTGATCACAGGGTATTGTTCCTGAACCGCAAGCGCGAGATAGAAGCAGTCGTAGACCGGATGGTCGAGATCGACCGCAAGCCGGGCTGCCGCGGCGGCAAGCTGGCGCATCGAGAAGGGTACCGCGACCGGAACCGCTCTCAACGCATCGATAGCATCGGCAAGATCGGCGCTGTCGATATCGCCGCGGCGGCGCATGGCCCAAAGCGCGTTGGAAACTTCGGCAAACAGGAGTTCCGGAGCGATCAGTGTGGCTTTGGCTTCCAGCAGGCTCGATGCCTCGTCGGACCATTTTTCCTCCACGAACCATTTCACAACGATGCTCGCATCGACGACATAGCCCTTCATTCCGAAGTGTCCCGATCCCGGTCGGCCCTGATGACCTCGGTGCTGTCGACGGAGGATCGAAGACGTTGTCGTAGGTTCTTGGCGCGGGAGGCGAAGTTCTCATCTCTTTCGAGCAGCGCCCGACGCAAAATCTCCCTGTGTTCGGCTTCAGCGGATCGGCCATGGGCCGCAGCCCTCCGCTTAAGAGCACGAACCACTTGCTGGGTGACGTTCCGAACAGTTAGTTGTGCCATGGGAAGTGCCTGCATAGAAGTGCCTTCATTGCTTTCAATTCTAGCTTCTTTCAAGGTTGCGTGACAAGCATCTGAGTCGCCTCACATCGGAAATCTACCCGAAACAGGCGTTCAGCCGGAGGCAAAAGGTCGTTTTGGCATTCTATCGGGCCTGCAACTCAGCGGACGAGATTGCCATCTCCATTCAAAATGGGGAAACTCAAGCGGATGATTCTCCGATCCGCCGCGAGCCTATTCTGCGGCGCAGTAGCCTTCGGTTTCGCCTGCGGTGTCGAACCGGCGCCCCAACGGCATCCGGACACCGTTCTATTGGCCATCGACGACCACCTGCTCCCCTTCCGGCGCAACCTCTGCTACTACCTGTCCCGGCCGCAGGTCCGAAAGGATCCGGTGCTGGTCCCCAGTGGCGACGACCCCGTCGCGGCCGACCAGTTGGCGGCCCATTTCTACGGGACGGTGATGGTGGACGAGGGCAGATTTCGCATGTGGTACTACCCGGTCCGTTTGGGCGCCCGGCCTTCCGGATTGGAATTGGGTCCCGCTGCCTACGCCGAGAGCGAGGACGGCATTCGTTGGATCAAGCCGTCGCTGAAGCAGGTCTCCATCAAGGGGAACCTGGAAAACAACGCCATCCGTTTGCCCGACGACAGGGTCATGGGGGTCACGGTCATCAAGGACGAGGAGGAGACCGACCCCGAACGACGCTACAAGATGGTCTACAATCCCGTCGCTACGCGGGATCGGTGGGCCGAACCGAAGTTGAACGGGTTGGCCCGATCCACCCTCCGAACCGCCACCAGTCGCGACGGATTGACCTGGACTGCGAGACCCGACCTGCCGCTCGACGTCTTCGTCGAGCTCTCCTCCTTCTTCAAGCACAACGGGCTCTATCTGGCCCACGGCCAGGGGAAACTGTTTGGTGAGGGGGGAGAGCTGCACGAACGCCGGGGTTACGCCTGGGTGTCCACCGACTTCGAAAACTGGCTGGCGGGCCAGGCCGAGACCTTCGGATTACCGGAGCCCCGGACCCTGGGTCCGAGAGGAGCCGCCGGGGAGTACGACCAGGTCCACCTGGGTGTCGGCGGGGCCAGCTACGGCTCGGTGGCGGTGGGTCTTTACGGCATCTGGCGCCAGGGCGGCGCGGGAGTCGGCGGGACCACCTGCGACCTGGGACTGGTGGTGAGCAATGACGGGATCCATTTTCGCGAGCCGGTGAAGAAGCATGTCTACATCTCGCGGCACGATTCTCCGGTCACGCCGGTGGCCGGGAAGGAATACCCCACGATCCTGTGCCAGGCCAACGGCATTTTGAACGTGGACGACGAGACCTGGATCTACCATGGCCGCTGGCGGAACGCGCCGGTGGGCCCCGAATATTATGGCGAGGTCGCCCTTGCCACCTTGCCTCGCGATCGATGGGGCGCCGTGGGGTTGATTCGGGGCGTCTCGGAGGGCTGGGTCTGGTCGGCGCCCTTCCGCCTGCCGGAGGGGGAGGCCCAGGTCTTTCTGAACGCCGATTTCGCATCGCAAATGCGGGTCGAGGTGTCCGGCGTCGATTTCAATCTGCTCCCCGGCTACTCCGATGCCAATGCCGGCACGGTCTCCTGTACCGGAAGCGCGGGGTGGCTACAGAAGCGGAGCGGAGGGCTCGACTGTTCCGTGGTCTGGCCCGGCGGTCAGCTTTCCGACCTTGCGGGCCGGCAGGTGCGGCTTCGCATCCGGCTCACCTCGGCTGAAGGCGACCCCAGGCTCTACGCGGTGTATGTTCGCGGTGAATGAAGAACCGGTCCTCTCTCGTATCCGGGAAACGGTCCGCTAAGGGAGTTTGAGAATGTCGAAGGTCCTCTGCGCGGGCGCCGCCCGAAGAATCATCAACCCTCCCCTGGGAACGAAGCGGCCGGGGATCCGGCTGTTCGCCGAACCGCTCCAGGCCGTCGAATCGGATCTGTCGGCGACCGCCGTTGTGCTTTCCAATCAGGCCAGCAAGGTGGTCATCGTCGGCATCGACATCTGCGTCATCTTTCTGCCTGTCGCGCTCGAGATCCGGCGGCGCATCGGCGAGGCGGTGGGAACGCCGGCGTCCCATGTCCTGATCAATTTCAACCACACCCACAGCGGTCCGGCCCTGCCCGATTTCCTGCCCGACTCGCCCGGGCAGATGAGGCTTCAACGCGCCTACCAGGATCGGCTCATCGAATGGCTGGTGCAGACGTGCGTGGAGGCGGACCAGTCTTCGCAACCGGCCCGGATCGGGGCGGGATGGGGTGAAGCCCATATCGGTATCTACAGGAGGGAGACGGGTCCCGACGGCCGCGACGTGCTGGGAGAAGATCCCAGCGTTCCCATCGATTCGGCCGTCGGCGTCCTCAGAATCGACGATCTGGAGGGCCGGCCCATCGCCACCTGCTTCAGCTACGGCTGCCACACCGTGACCATGGGACCCCGCTCCTCGCTGGTCTCCTCCGACTTTCCCGGTCCGGCCCGCGATCTGGTGGAAGACACTTTAGGCGGGCTTTCAGTCTTCCTGCAGGCCTGCGGCGGAAACGTCAATCCGGTCCATGGGATTGGTTACGAGGTGGATTGCCGG
Organism: Acidobacteriota bacterium; assembly: GCA_028874215.1. Taxonomy (NCBI): domain Bacteria; kingdom Pseudomonadati; phylum Acidobacteriota; species Acidobacteriota bacterium. Next base: position 1,690 of record JAPPLF010000061.1, on the reverse strand, counting down.
GACACCAAGAACCGGACCGGCCTGATTCTGGGCGCCGAAGTGGTCAAGGTGGCCGCCGACATCCGCACCGACGTCCGGCGCGGGAAAGAGCGCCGGCCCATGGGGGTCATTCCCAACATCCTGTTCTGGCCGTGGGAGCCGGTCGACGGCGATACCTGCACCTATTTGGGCGCCGTCGACGAGATCATCCAATTGGAGTTCGGGGAACTGCCGCCGTTGGAGGAAGCGGAGGCCATCCGTGACGAGTGGCGACAGAAGTTGGACCAAGCCCGGGCCGGCGACGCCAGAAACTGGGAGATCAGCGTCGCGATGCGCTTTACCGACTGGGCCGAAAAACTGGTCGAAGCCGTGCACGCCGGGAACCCGCCGTTGGATACGCTCATCCAGGCGATTCGGATCAACGACATCGTCCTGGCCAGCGCCAGCGTCGAGGCCTTCTTTCAGACCGGACAGGACGTCAAGGCGCGATCGCCCTTCGAGCATACCCAGTTCCTGGGGTTCTCCAACGGCCTCGTCGCCTATCTGCCCCGTGCCGAAGACTATCCTCAAGGAGGCTGGAGTGTTCACGAACGGTACGCCGTACCGGACCTGCTGGTGCAGAGCCATTCCATGCCGGTGGCATTGCGCCCGGACGCAGAACAGACCGTCGTCGAGCGGGTGTCCAACCTGATCCGGCGGCTTGTCTGATCGGCGACGGAGGAATACAGGAATGAAGGGAACGCTAACCGGCAAGGTCGTGTTGATCACAGGTGCCGCGGGCGGGATCGGGACGGCCATCGCCCGGGCTGTCACCAATGAGTCCGCCAAGGTCGTGCTCTGCGACATCAACACCGAGGGAGTCCGGCGACTGGCGGATTGTTTGACCCGGGAAGGGAAGTCGGCCGCCGCCTACACTCTTGACATTTCCCGGCCATCGGAGATCTCGACTGTCGTCGAGAAGATCGTGACGGAGCACGAGCGCATCGACGTGCTGGTGAACAACGCCGCCATCTGCCCGCGAATCCCTCTGGAGGAGGTGACCGAGGCGGACTTCGATCGCATCGTGGGGATCAACCTCAAGGGGACCTTCTTCGTGTCGCAGGCGGTGTCGCCGGTGATGGTCCGGCAGGGCTCGGGAAGGATCGTGAACATCAGCTCCGTCGGCGCCCGGACCGGAGGCGTGGCTGCCTCGTCGGTCTATGCGGCCACCAAGGCGGGGATCATCGCCATCACCAAGTCGTACGCCCGGACACTGGCTCCCAATGTCACCGTGAATGCCATCGCGCCTGGAGTTGTCGATACGGACATGATGCGGATTCCGTCGGAGCAGGTGGCGGCGATCGTCGACCAGATTCCCCTGGGACGGCTGGGCGACCCGGAGGAGATCGCTTCCGTCGTCGTCTTCCTGGCCTCGGAGGAAGCCTCCTATTTCACCGGAGCCACCCTCGACGTCAACGGCGGCTGGTTCATGTATTAGGGGAACGACGCCTTGGAGCGGCGACTTGGAGCGGCGGTTTCCAACCGCCGACAGGGGGGGTAGGGGGGACGGTAGTCCCCCCTTTACACTTTCCGGCAAGAAGACCAAGCGACAAGATAGTTGCCTGTCCCAGTGGGCGACAGGAAAGTCGCCGCAGAGGGGGACTAACAGTCCCCTCCTCCTAGTGTGATGTCCCGCAAATACGTGTAGCAAGGCGCTCCACTTTGTCGATGA